>NZ_JBALEQ010000100.1:0-51930 GCF_036917775.1 Nostoc sp. | reverse complement strand
TTTTCCTCCAAATCAGGAATGCATAGTGCTTGGGTCAAATATTTAATATTAATAGTGACATCCGGCTGGTATTTGCTTAACCCCCATTTCTTAGCTCGATAGGAGCGCTGGTAATCGGCAAGTGATTTGGCATCGTCTATAATTGCAGTTAGCAAAACATTGGCATCTTCACCCCTGGCTACCACGAAATCATCTACACCTTTTTCTGGCCCCGGCAACAGCGCAACTTCACATTCACAACCTGCCGATTCGATTGCTTTTGCAGTGCGAACAGTGGCTTGAAACACCGACCACCTAGTTTTAGAAGAAGTTTCGTAGTCGAATAATATAATGAACTTGCGTCCCGCCTGAGCCATCGGTACTAAGTCAGGATGCAACCGTTCATCAAAATCCCGTCTTCCGACTCGCCCGTTCCAGATTCCAGGGAGTGCGATCGCTACAAACCCCAATGAAAGCAAGCAAGCGGCTTTTTTCTCGCCCTCGCATAAGATAATTGGAATCTCTGGATGCTGCTTTATCCACTCCCAAAATATTAGCGGATTGAGTTGATCCAGTAAGCGCAATGCTAAAAGTGAATGATAGCGCTTAATTAAATAACGCTTTGCAACCAAGTCCTGGATGGGGTTAGCGACATCAAAGTAGGTAACGCGGTTGGGGGTTTTGGGCGGCGACTCGTATTTGACGGGTTTCCCTTTTTGCCAATCAATGCGCGGGAAGTTGGGCTTAATCCGCCCCCACTCCATCGGTTGCCAGTTCTTGAATGGGTCAAGTGATTGAATCCACGTCCCACCTAACAGCAAATGCTGATACAGCTTTAAGTATCCATCGGTGACTCGCCCCGCATTCTTACGTGGGATTTTATCAGATATGAACAAGAAATCATAAACTGATTCTCCCTCTACATGGAAAAAGTTGCGCTTAATCAACGCCGGATGAATGGCGCTACCAGCTAACAACTCATGGTATTCCGCAGCCGTGAGATTGTTTGGATATTCAGTTGGAGAGGCATTCATCGGTTCTCTCCAAGGAATTTTTTTGGGAGAACTTTTTCAAGCTGCGAAACTCTTGCTCTAGCCTGGATATTCCGAAAATTTACCTTCGTCACAGCACAAAGTTGCCATGCGAAAGCTGCACTCGACCCCATGCGCTCAACTACAGCGCTCTTGGAGCGTTCTTTATTTATCACAATATTTTCCCCTGATAACTCGGTTTACAAGCTTCAGAGGGGGTGTTGCGCTGCTAAGGGTTTTTAACTACGAAATTCGGGTTTTTTCTTAATCAAACTTAATATCTCGCCCCTTTGAGGAATTTCAACAGCAAAAACTGCCACACAAAAAGCACCAGTTTCGTATGGTTTCTCGTATAATACAAGAAGCAGCGTGGACTTAATCTCTTTTGACCAGTTAGTGGAATCAAGTCGCCAAACTTTAACTACCACCGCTTTGGTTTTTGTGAGATAACCCCGCTCTGGAGTTATTTAGTTTTTTGCTCCTTGGACAAAGCGTTACTTCTTAAGTACGTTTTGTCCTTTAAATTTTGTGTTCCTGTATATTTACCTCCATCTTTTGTTCGTTCTGATCTTACAATGCCCTCTGTGTTTAACGTTGTTTTGATTTTTGCTTTTGACCTCCACGTTTTTTAAGGATTATTTTAGGGGTAATCGAGGGTTAGTAGCACCTCTGTGTAGGGTAGATTACCCTGCAATATTATGAAAAGCTTTTGCTTAAGATGCGACCGCTAAATTTGGCAAAGCATTGGATACACGCACCAATCCTTGTGGATCGGTTAAGATATACTTTTTAATTACTGGCTGGAGAGTAAAACTAATTTCTTTAGTAACTGGATTTTTACTGCTTTCAATCAATGATTGTTTTTCCAGATTTTCTAGTGCTTTAATCAACTCTAAAGTTGACACAGACGCTTTCTGTCTCTGCCTGATATCACTTAATAACTTGGCAAAGCTAATAAATTCTGTAGTTGAAACTATCTCCTCTGCTGTGTAAATCAGAATTTTTCGCTCAATTTCTGTCAATACGTGACCAAAAACATGATTAAGCATTGCTTCAAACTTACTACTGACAAGAGTTGTTGGGTTTTGAAAAAATACTTGTGTACTGCCAGAAAAAAAGTGATTAATTCTCTCAATTACTGCCTCTAGTTCCGAAGGATTACCACGATAAGTTTGAATTAATTGATGGCACTTTTCTGTGTCAGTCAATCCTTTTTCAGACAAAAACTGCATTGCCGCATCTTCATCTAAACCTTCAATTCTAAAAAATCGAAGAGGTCGCTTCGCTACTATCAGATCATTCAGCTCATCAAGCAGAATTCGATTAGTCAAGAGCAAACAGCTTTGATGCTGTTCTTCTACTAAACGGCGAAAAAATAGTCTGTAATCTAGTCGTTGCTCTAAATTTTTTGTCTGAAATAACGCTTCAGATTCATCTAGCACAACCAAGCAACGGCGTGATTGCATCTGCTTCAGCAACATTGTAATCATTGCTTGAGCATACTTAGGTGAGCTTGAGGGTGTTTCCAAAGGCTCAATTATATCTAAAAGTTCGGTTACTAAATCCTGAAGTAGTGGTGCATGAGCAACTGATTTCCAAATCAAATAATCAAATCTAGGTTGAGATTCTGCACTAATTTCCGCTAGAAGTTTTGCCGCTAATGCAGTCTTACCGATTCCTGCTACTCCTACCAAGGATATACATCGCTGTTTAGTTATTAATTCTTTTAAAAGAGTTAGTTCCTTTACTCGTCCGTAAAAACTAGACACATCAGGTAGTTGTCCTCCCAGAACTTGTATTAAGTCGTTGGCAGGGAAGTTCGGCTCCTCTTTTGACGCAGATTGAGCATAATATTCTTCAGTAACTTGTTCCAAAAAATCACGCAGATTCTTTTTGCCAACCCGTTCGCCATTTCCAATAGTTTCAGAAAGCATATCCCACAATCGACGGGCTATGCCACCTTTTAAGTAGTTAGGACTGTAAGATGAGTTACTTGCTATTTTTTCATAGTCATTGTCATCCCACGCTCCCTTTATAACAAGGATTTCAGCCTCGGATAGATATCTACCTTTTTTGGCAAACACTAACTTATTTACTACAGCTAGGGCTAGTTCAAAAGTAACTTTCACTGTAAAAAGTACTTTTGGTGACTCCTGTCCTGTTTGCTTAAGGGAGGAGTGAGTAGGAGCCTGGAATTGCGATTCAGTACTAAAAACTGTAACCTTGTTAATCATTTTTACACAGTAAATGCCCGAAATGGGCATTTTTATAGATTAGGCTTAGTTTTAAGAGGAGATTGCATTGTATCAATCATATTTGATTTTTCATTTTATAGTTAATTTTTTTCAAAAAAGTACTATAGAAATTTCTAATGTTGGTTACTTACAATAAGAATTACTTTCGTAGACACATCTTTGATGGAGTACGGTAAGAGAAAAGAGTAACATTAGCACTTACACTTAAGGCTATTTACTGAAATTGGCTACTGAATTTTCATTTCAGCTAAACAGTGAGTCTTCTAGTAACTATTGTTTAGTGTGATATTTGTCACTTCCTTCACTAAGCAATGCAGGTATTTAATGGTAGTATACATTGATGTTTAAAATGAGGCTGCCTAAAATTTTCAACTTATATGTTGTTCCATTGCGACAGCCAGAGGTAGTGTGAGTAAATTTCTATGCATTACGTTATACATACTAAAATATGGGTTACTGTATCAACCCTCTTTGCAAACAACGTCAAAATCTTGATGACGTTAGTCACTGTCTCTTATGTGGGACTTCATTGCTAATTAACGACCGCATTTGTCTAGTTAAGCCATTAAGAGAGCTTACCGAAAACCCATTTAGCTATATGGAAGTTTTTGAAGTGGACGATGCCGGCACTCAATGGAATCCTGGGCGTAAGCGGCGAGTCATGAAAGTTTTAAAGTGGAACACACCTCAGTTAGTTGATCTTATTGAGCGGGAATCTCTCATCTTACGGCTTATTGAACACCCATGTATTCCTAAAAGTACTATAGATGACTTTTTCACTTTTATTCCGAATAATAGCTCTCTAACATTGCATTGTTTAATCATGGATAAATTTGAAGGAGAAAATTTAGAACAATGGTTAGAGTCTAATGGGCGAATTTCACAATCCGTAGCATTACAATGGCTTCGACAGTTAGTTGAAATCCTTGATGAAGTACACCGTACAGAAATTTTTCATAGAGATATTAAACCTTCTAATATAATTCTTCAGTCAAGTGGACAACTTGCATTAATTGATTTTGGTGTAGCACGGCGAGTGACTGATACCTACTTGGCAAAAGTCAGTGGAAGTGGGGGATCTAGCACAGGTAGGGGAGGACGATACGAAATTACATCTGTCAGTACTCCTCGTTACTCTCCATTGGAGCAAGTAAATGGTCAAGCAGTACCTCAATCAGACTTCTATGCTCTGGGTCGGACTTTTGTGCAATTAGTGACTGGCATTCAATTGATGGATCTTCCAACAGATAAAAAGACAGGAAATCTAATTTGGAGAGAGCAAACGCCGCAGATTGACAAGCCCTTTGCTGATTTTATTGATGAATTAATGGCTCCTTTACCAGGGCAGCGTCCGCAAACAACTAGAGTCATTTTGCAGAGGTTAGAAAAACTACCTCAGCAAATTAAAAATTATAGATTAGCTAATTCTAAAGTTTTTCAATACAGCAAATATACATTGATTGTTTTGGGATTTTTTGGGTGTGTCTTTCTCTCTATACCTGTAGTAGCTAACTACCTAGTAACTCAAGGACAAAAGTTAGAAGCAGCAAATAATTCTCAGGGGGCACAAGATTTTTTTTACTGGGCTATAAAAATTCGTTCTCAGAGTAATCGGACTATATCAAGTTTTTACTTTGATAAAGCTGTCCGTAGTACCAAAGACCTTGAGTTAGCTAAAAAATATTATGAATTAGCCATTAAATACAATAACCGGGATGCAGATGCTTATAGTAATTTAGCTTTTGTTTGCCAGCAATTAAACCAAGATGACTGTGCAATTAATAATTATGAAAATTCCTTTAAATTAAAGCCTGGCAATTGGGAATCGCGTTTTGGGCTAGCACTTTTCTATGATGATAGACGAATGTATGATTTGGCAGAAAAACAGTATATATTAGCCATTGAAATGAGTAAAGAAGCAATACCAGCCATTAATAATTTATCAAGATTGAAGATTTTAGATGGCAAATATGATGTAGCAATTGCTTTAGCTAAATCAGGTTTACAAAAAACTGAAAATATTAAATTTAAGTCTACTTTATACAAAAACTTAGGTTGGGCAAAATTAGAGTTAAAGCGTTATGCCGAGGCGAAGGCTGATTTGGAGAAATCAACAAAACTGGATTCCAGAACAGATGCTTATTGTTTATTAGCGCAAGCGCAAGAAGCATTAGGTGAAATTAATGATGCCAGGCTGACTTGGGAGATATGTTTGATTGCTGAGTCTAATCAGTTAGAAGTTCAGCAATGGAGATTGCAAATATTAAAGCGTTTGTTGGGAGAGTTTGTGACGCCATCTTCGCCCTAAGCCTTTTTTTTATTTCCTGTTTCCTGTATGCTACTAACTAGCAAATAGCCATACGAAAATTTTGATGCTTACTTTACACAATTCGACAAGTGCAATAGCCGAAAAAATATTCACAGTTCAAATTGTAGCACTCGCATCAATATCAACATTAGTTGTCTCAAGTTCTAGTAGTGCATGGGGGCAATCTCAACTAATAGCCTTGCGTCAGTGCAAGAATGTTGATGGAAAGGTGATGAGTCCAGGCGATCGCTACTTAAAAGCAGGTAGTCCGCTGTGCCCAGGAGATCAGATTCACCCAAAGAATGGAGCCACAGTTACAGTCGTTTGCTATTTAAATCGAAAAATTTTATACATTAATCAAAACAATATTTCTGACGCTGTCAACAAATGTGCGCCATTACAAGTCACTGAGGCAGATAAGTATCGATGTACGAATCTTAAACCGCAGAACTGTCCCACTACACTTAAAGGGCCAGATGATGATAATTCTGTACCAAGACCAAGATTAATTAGTCCTTACATTAGTGGCGGTAGAATCTTGACTACCCGACCATCAATTTCTTGGCGTGCAGTTCCAGGAGCTACTAGTTACACAGTAGAGATGGAGGGTAATAATGTTAATTGGCAAATACAAGTAAATAATACTAAATTGCCATATCCAGAAGGGCAACCTCAATTGAGATTTGGACGTGTGTATAGAATTATTGTGTTTGCGTATCAAGGGAACTCAATCATAAGTCATGCTCCTTTAGTATTTGGTCTTTTATCAGAAAAAGAGCAACAGGAGATCGCATTACTGGTAAAACAAGTTAACGAAGTAAAAGTACCTCCTGATGAAGCTGCTGTTGGGGTTTTAGATACTATATACATGTCAAAAAATCTGGTAAATGAATCGATAGAAACATTAAAGGCAAGAGTGGCAGCAGGAAGTAAAAACCCTGAAATTTATCGAGTACTGGCAGATCGCTACTTAGAAGCAGGACTGCCTAATGAAGCTCTTAGTGAATACACAACAGCAAATAAGTTAGCTAAAAGTAATAAGAACTTAAAGGAATTATCAAAGGTGCAAGAAGGTTTAAAACTGTGGGAATTTATAACCAACTACCAACGAGCAAGAACGGGGCCCAGTAGTAATGATGAGCGTATTTAGGATTTTTCATTAATGCTAGTTGTGCGATCCGTAGTGCCTCTGCTTTAGGAATAGCATTTTTCAATCCCTTGTAGAATTCTTCCATTAATAAAGCAGTAGAATCCGCATCTACTAGCCACAAAGTAGCTATCGTAGTTCTGGCACCGGCTTGTGCGGCTACTCCAGCCATTCCTAATGCTGACTTTTTATTACCCTTTGCAGTTTGACAGGCGCTTAAAACTAATAACTCAATTGCATCTGTATCGGTTTTAATTTTACCTTTTAGTAATTTGTCAAATTCTCTAATATTGATAACCTTATCATAGGCTAGAAGTACTGTCTTCAAAGGGTCTGAACTAAACTGTCCATGAGTGCTAATATGAACGATTGGGAAATTATTTTTACTTATTTCTTGCTCTAGACGGGGAGTAGTAAACTTTTCGTCTAGTAGTGTAAGGGAAGATTGTGTTTGACTTTGGACATCTTTTACTTCTTCTTTGGCTTTGGGTAGTGATCTAACGCCTTTAGGAGCGTTGCGATCTAACAAGCTGGGGCTGGGCTTAGACAAAGCAGCAATGAGAGCTGTAAACCGCTTTTTTGATAAGGGTTTGGGATATCTAATTCTAGAACCGAGAGTGGCTGCAATGCTGTACTGCTCGAGTAGATAATTTTTCCCATTATATAATATGCCCATTGGTATACTTTGAAAAGATTTATCTAAGATAAATATCAATGTTCCTGATGCAGGTAAATATGATGCTATTGGCGCAATTAATTTTTCATAAAGTGCTTGAGAAGGCGAAATAATTTGTTGTACATCAATAGTAGGGAGTTTCTGATCCTGTAAACTCCATAAAAGATCACTAAGATTATCTTTAACTATATTTGCTTCAACAGAGTAATGATGAAGAGAGCGGTTTGAAGACTGGAAAATAACTTCTATAGTGTCATCCAAATCAATGATATGAATGATCCCATAAGCACTATTTAAGTCTGGAATATCATTCAGAGCAATTAGGTCAAGCTTGCCACATTTTAAAAAATTTTCTAACTGTGCTGTTTGTAAACGTTCGTTTATTTGAATGACTTCTTTTAGATTAGGATTAGAATCTTTCAAAAGTAACTTCATATAATCACGGTACACAGGTTCTACTTCTTGTTGAAAGAAGAACTGTATATCTGTATTGCTTGACAATATGCTGTCACGAATATGTGCCAGATTGTCAATAGCAGATTTGTACATTGTGAGGGCTTCTTTAGCCCTTCCTTGCTTGTTGTACAAGTTTCCTAGCTGTTGTTGCCATTGGTAAGCAATATCTTCTGCTTGAATTGATTGAGCCAAACTTAAAGCTTTTAAAAAATATGCTTCTGATTTTTCTGGTTGTAATTTACCCAGAGTGCCAAAACTGTAAGACTTGATTCGCTGATTACTTGTACTTTTAGCTGTTTGCAAAGCGGACTGACCATATTCAATAGCTAATGAACGTAATTGCTGATCTGGAATTTGACTTAAACTATTAGCAAAATTTAGTTTAGTATAAACAAATTGGCTAGCTGATAATTGAGAGAATGTAGAAGAATTTTTTAAAATTATGTTAACAGATGGTTTAATTTGTTGTTGAATTTGATTGCGAATCTCAACTAATTTTGAATTACCTAAGTTTAACTCTGTTGTTAAGAAGTTATCAAAATCTATTAGCAGGCTAAAATGATGCAGTTGAGATTTTAATTGTGTTACCGGAGAATTTGCTGACACCAAATTCACTTGATGATAAATTTCAAGTGAATTGAGTGCTTGTTGCTGAATCATCTCCACAATTTCATTTTTAAAATCTGGTTCTTCTACTTCATAATATTTATTTCGTGCTTGCTTATAAATAGCTTCATGAGTATTAGCTAATGACAGCAAAATCTCATGATTATCAACAGTGGATGTTTTTTGAGCAATTGATAGCGTTTTTGCTAGAACAACCTTTGATTCATCTAATTTACCAATTAAGCGCAAGACATCTCCTAAGTTGTGCCATGCAAATAGATTTACTGGCAAATGTTTTTGACTATCAATCGCTGCTATCAATAGTTTTGTTGTAAATTCAGTAGACTGTTGTGGCAAGATGGCACAAATCTTAGTATCTGTATTTAGCTTTAGAGCTTGTAATAGTGTGTTACAAGCAAAACGATTTAAACCCAAAGCTTGTAGAGCAAGATTTTGGTTAATTAAGCTGCCAGTAATACCCTCTTCGTAGCCAAGTTGACGATAAATTTTTGTGGCTGTTTTCCAAGACTCAAGAGCCTCCGATGCTCGTCCTTCATTTAAATACTTTTCTCCTATTTGGGTTAGTAGTCGCGCTTGATTACGTTTTTGTGCTTCTTTATTTACAGCTTGAGCAGCGATAATGGATGGCTTGCCTACAACTGTTAATAACCCTAGAATGCTTGAAAATACATACTTAAACCAGTCTCGGCGTTTAATCATTGCTGGGCATGAGTTGTTATAGTACTTTTTGACACATTTTCTTCAGAACATAAGCTAGCGAACGACGCAGCATAAGGTGTTGCTGAATTTGCTTCTGCCGTTAAGGTCACATTCCCGTAAGAGTCTTGCACCCAACCTTGAGCTTCTACAATTTGTGTTGATTGTTTTTGCAATTTTGGCTCCTCTGAATTATTGTTGACCTGACTAGAAACAAAATTATCTTGCCAAGTTGGTTTAATAGGTGGTACATCGTTAGGACTCAGAGGTAATCTGTCCACGCCACTCATAACAAATTCACTTTCTGCCACGTCTGACTGTCCCTGGCAAGCTGATGCAACTTTTGGACTTTGTGCAAGTCCTTCTGGTACGGACTCAATACCATTAGGGTCAACGTAAAAGCCGTTGATCTGAACGTCACCATTCAATCCGAATTGTGAACTAGCTGTAATTTTACTGTTGGGAGAGAAAAATAATCCACGAGCATTTATCAGGATATTTCCGCCTCGTCCTTTAAAAGCGTTAGCTGTGATGCTACTGTTTTCCGCAAGAACTAGGATATTTGTGTTGATATTGATGTTGCCACCATCACCATTTGTGCCTTGCTGACCAGCAGTTGTAGAGATAATTCCATTGCGTATAAAAATATTATTTGAGGTAATATTAATATCACCACCCTGTCCGGCAGTAGTGGTTGCGGTAACGCCTCCGCTGTTTGTGATGTTAATCGTATTGGACTTAATTTCAAGTCTTCCTGCATCACTCAAACCTCCATTTGCTACGCTAATTAAACCTCCTTGGTTGACATTTAAAAGAGGAGTGTCAATGGTTATATTTCCAGCAGAACCAGTTGGTATCAAAGGTAGTCCAAATATTTTTCTGACAGTTTCATTTGCAACATTGGCAGATGAGCTTATAAAACTAGGTTGAGAGTTAGAAGCTTTTCCACTTACTTCTATAAAGTTTTCAGCATTAATATTTATACTGCCAGCATTTCCAGTAGCAAAAGCAACAGAATTAACTATTCCTCCATTTTTCAATCGCAATTGTGATGTATTTATGTTTATACTTCCAGCATTTCCAGCATTAAAAGCTGCTGCTGCTATGGTGCTTGGAGCAGAACGCTCTGGTTTTATCCCTGTAATTTCGATAAAATCTGCATTGACAATAACGTTGTTTCCATCTCCAGTTCCGAAGCTTGATGATGCCACTGTTCCTCCATCAGTAATTCGTAGCTGATCTGTTGACATTTGAACAGAACCTGCTTGCCCAGAAGCGAAAGTAGCAGCACTGATTAAGCTAATAGTATCTCCACGACGAAAAGGATTAGCAAGCCTGTTTTCTAACAATTGCACAGAATCAGAGGCATTAATAGTTACGTTACCTCCAGAAGCGTTACTATATGTACCTGCTCCTACTCTTGCTCCATCCTGAAGCGTTAATCGTTGGGTAAAAACTTTTAGATCGCCACCTTTTCCAGTATTTACTGTTTCCGTGAGTATACTACTAGAAATATTGCCATTTGGAGAAGTTCCTTCCAAAACCAAAGACCTAGAAGCATTAATATTGATATTTCCAGATGAAGTCTCGCCTAAATTCTGAATCAACATTGTTGAACCGTCTGTCAGATGGACATTATTTCCATGTACCTGAATTGTTCCAGCGCCTGTACCACTAGCATTGATTAAAGCTTGTTTCGATAACTGAATATCTTCAAACTTGCGAACTCCTTCGTAATCAAAAGTCCATCCTTGGTTATTGGATTTGAGGTCAACAAAACCAGATCCTACACTACCCAATTCAGATTGTCCTCCTGGAGTGGTTATAATGCCACCTTCCAGATTTACGTTACTCCCGATTAAAGCTAAAGTCTTTCCTGGTTGTACTAAAAGCCCTGTTGAATTGTTGTTTACTATGGTAGGGAATAAACCTGCATTTGGTGTAATTCGATGTCCGCCACCTAAAACTTGAATAGTTCCAGTTGAATTATCTCTAAATACTAGCCCTGTAGGGGCGCTAATTGTTAGCAATGGTTCTTTCTGGTTGGGTTGAGCAAAAAACTGTTTACCATCAGCAAATTTAATACTGTTGGCTGTGGTTGCGACAAATGACCCACCAATATTTAGTTGAGCATTAGAACCAAAAATAATTCCATTGGGGTTGAGCAGAAATAGGTTAGCTATTCCATTAGCACGAATTAAACCATTAATGTTAGAAACAGATTTGCCTGTGACACGGCTAATAATGTTTGTAATATCAGCAGCATTATTAAAGAAAGCAGTATTCCCAGTAGAAACAGAAAAGTCTTGAAAGCTGTGGAACAAATTAGTTCCTGCTCTAGTTCCTTCATTGATAATATCAATACTGCCTTGATTAGTGACGCGAGAATTGTTAGTAAGACTAGTATCTGGAACGATTTGTGCAGCAGTTGGATTTGAAAATGATATGTAATATAATATACTAGCCTTGAATAAAAAATTACTAGCTTTTCCCCATTCTATTTTAATTTTCGTCTTATGCACCTGTAGCTAAATCCTTTTTTTTTACACGAAAATATTATAAAGTTTAAAAAGAACTAGCTACAAATGATTTAAATGATTTTGACCATGAAGTTAATATATGCGATTAATCAGTTATCTCTCTATCTATTGCAATCATTGAACTTCCCCTCTATGCAAGCAACACCCCACTGACAAAACTTGGTAATCAACTTTTCGATAAGAATCTATAAGCACTGAGTTATTATCCCAACACTCCTGAAAAAACTCAAATCTGGAATTAGTGTTCAAAATTCTTGCCATCTTGAGCTTTTTCACTCTGGTCAATCATTTGACCAAGCGCTATTGCCTCACTTGATGATTTATTTATCTGTTATCACTCACGGTTGATTGGCTGCTTACCATTAATATCTCATGATGGCAGTTGCATATACTAAACGTATAATTACTTTTTGTTTACTCAAATGAATACAAAAATACAATCTGATTTTGATTTTTTTCGACAATGGTATCCGCTTTCTCCTATCGAAGATATCAATCCAAAGTGCCCCACCACAGTTGTTATTCTGGGATTACGCTTAGTCATTTGGAAGCCTAAATCATCTAAAGCTTACCAAGTATTTCTAGATCAATGCCCCCATCGCCTTGCTCCCTTAAGTGAAGGACGTATTGATGAAAAGACGGGTAATTTGATGTGTAGTTATCACGGCTGGCAGTTTGATTCTCAAGGAGTTTGTACATATATTCCCCAAGCAGAAGATCCAGAAATTATTACTAGGAATCAAAAAAACTTCTGTGCAGTTACATTCCCTGTTCGTCAGCAAAATGATTTACTTTGGGTTTGGCCAGATGCTAGATCAGCAGAACAGGCTGCAACTACGCCATTACCTCTTTCACCTCAAGTAGATGCTAGCAAAGGTTTTGTTTGGGATTCTTTTGTACGCGACTTGGAATATGATTGGCAAACTCTTGTTGAAAATGTGGCAGATCCAAGTCATGTTCCTTTTGCACATCATAAAGTACAAGGCATTCGAGAGCAAGGAGTACCTATACCTATTAATATTGAGAAATCAACAGTAAATTTGATTGAAGCAGTTATTGAAAGAAGCTCAGGACGAACAACAATCATTTTTGAACCACCTTGCCGTTTAGAATATGCAATTAGTGTTGGTTCTGGAAAGCAGTTAGGAATTGTCACTTACTGTATTCCAGTGTCTCCAGGCAGATCAAGAATTGTGGCTCAATTTCCTATTAATTTTGCTAAAACAATCTATAGTCTATTACCACGTTGGTTAGAACACATCATAATTCGGAATCCACTTCTTGATGGAGATATGATTCTTCTACATCAGCAAGAACGTTTTTTTCAACAAAAAAAGTTAGTTGAAAGCTGGAAAACCGCCTACAAGCTACCTACAAGTGCAGATCGTTTAGTGATTGAGTTCAGAAATTGGTTTGAAAAGTATTGTAATGGGGATTTACCGTGGAATGAAGTTGGAATTAATTTCTTACAAAACTCAAATATTAATGACAGTCGGACTGTACTGCTTGATCGCTACAAACAACATACTCAGCACTGTAGTAGCTGCCGAGGAGCGCTAAGGCTGATCCAGCGTTTGCAAGTGGTATTGTTGGCATACTCTGCTATTACTATTTCAGGAGTTGCTATCCTCCCAGATCCGCTTCGAGTTAAGCTTGGTTTAACGCTAATTATTACAGCACTATTAAGTTTAGCAGCTTACACTTGGCTCAAATTTTGGCTTGTTCCTAAATTTTACTTTGTAGACTATGTTCATGCTCAAAAATAACAGAAATAGGCAACAATTACAAAATTAATAATTTTGTAAGTAGCTCAACATATAGCGCCAATTCCGCAGTATCTATCTTCACTAAATGCCGTGCCAGGGCTATCTCTGCCTTGCTGGAAGGAGTAGGCTAGCACTAATGGCAAGAAACCAGTAGCGACCGAGATAACCCAGGCGAAATTCTAAGAACGACTCTTGTACTCCAAACAAAGTCATCCAAAATGTAATACTCGCGGTCAAATAATCAAGCATTAGCCCTTGTTTTACCCATGTCTTGAAGAGGGTATTTTCTAGAATACGCCCAAACAGTATTTTGTTGTTGTAATACCTCTGGCGTAGTGGTTTTTTTGATAATTGGTCTATGAGATTTTTTAATGAGTTTTATATTTGGTAGTGCTTTAAGGCTGCAAAATATAAAAAGCAACGAAAAACCCCATCCTTCATACAGGTTGGGGGGATAGATAAAAAACATATATTCCATGATCACACAATTCAATATTTGTTCGACTGCTGTCAGCCTAGAGGTGGGGCAATGAACAAACCACCATCCAGACGCAAGAAAATTACCCCTGCGACATCTGGTGAACCAAAGCCAGCAAGCAACTCTGCACAGGAAAATACTCTTGAGCAAGATAACCCAGCCTCAGCAACGATTACGGTTACTGCTGTTGAAATAAGAGAGTTGACCGAGGAAGAACAAAGCTTACGCCTACACTTGGAACGCCGTGTGGAGAGAGCATTTTTGGAGGCAGGACAAGCGTTGATGGAGTTGAGAGACAGACGGCTATACCGTTCCACGCACCAGACTTTTGAAGAATACTGCCGCGATCGCTTCAATTATAGTCGTGACGCGGCGTACTTGAAGATTTCGGCAACTGTGGTTTATGAGAATCTTCAAAAGTTTTTGCCGACCATTGGTCGGCAAATTCCAATGCCGACCAACGAACGACAATTGCGGTTTTTGGCGAAAGCCGAGTTGGAACCGGCTGTGCAAGCGGATGTTTGGCAGCAGGCAGTAGAGCAAGCTGGCAATAAGATTCCATCTGGTCGCATAGTGAAAGACGTAGTGGATAGGATACGCGAAAGTCCGAAAGTACCCAATCCTTATCATATTGGGGAAATATGCCTTCTGTTGCCGAAGGATAACCCAGACTTGAGAGGTAAAGCGGGTTATTGGGGCGTAGTCAGCCATGTTGGAGAATACAGTTGTACAGTCCAGACATGGGACGGTGACTACACGGTAAAAATCGAACACCTGAAATCACTGGAATTGCTTGACGAAGATTGCCAATTCATGCAGCAGTTATGTGTGAGATTACGGCAGTTGCATCAAGTGGCGACCCGTGACGAGGCTGTGGATTGGCTGTTGCAGTGGTTGGGGAAACAAGCTAAACCATATCTGTCATCCTTGCAGTCAAAGCTGCTGGCGTTTGTTGAGAGAGAGTACAACCTGGTTTGGAAGCAGCAGAAGTGATGAGATAACTAGTAAACAATAGGTTAATCCAACAAATACACAATGCAACAATTAACTCATTGCATGAAAGCGGTAAGCAATCGCGGAGGGTCTGGTAGAGAAGACGTTGCTGGAATGGCTTATCGGTTCAAGAATAAATCTGAGTAGGTCTTGGTGAGTGTCTATAAAAAGCCGCCCAAACGGGACAGTTCACTCTGTACTCTTTTCTCCCCCTGCTCAAGAACAGCCTGCCTCAGCCAAGAAATTCCTTAACCGAACGGTATTTGGGTCAACCCCTAAACCTCCTCTAGAAAAGCACAAATCCTCTCAGCGTTTTCATCACCTCACTAGTTCGTAATATGGTTCAAATTCTGTTCTTTCACAAATCTTGCCAAGCTTCTGATACTCGCGTTTCGTGGATAGAATCAAGTGTTTCATCTGGATTGGACTATCATCTTCGGCTGCTCGGAAGGCAGCGGTGAGGGCAACGTTCTTAATGTTGCCTCCAGCGATTTTGAATTTGGTGGCTAGGAATTCAAAGTCGATTTCGTCGGACAGGGGAGTTTGGGGTGGAAACATTTTCTGCCAGATTTGCAGGCGATAAGCTTCATTGGGAAAAGGAAATTCGACACTGAAATGTAGCCGTCTAACAAATGCCGGATCGATGTTCTTGCTTAGGTTGCTTGCCAGGATGATCACGCCTTCGTATTCCTCGACCCGTTGCAGGAGGTAGTTAATTTCAATATTGGCATAGCGATCGTGGGCATCTTTGACGTCAGAACGTTTGCCAAAAAGGGCATCGGCTTCGTCGAAAAAGAGGATGGCGTTACTTTTTTGGGCTTCTTGAAAGACCTGACTGAGATTTTTTTCAGTTTCCCCAATGTATTTGCTGATGACTAGAGAGAGGTCGATTTTGTAGAGGTCTAGCCCTAGTTCTTTGGCTATGATTTCGGCACTAAGAGTTTTGCCTGTGCCGGAGTCACCACTGAATAGGGCGATCGCCCCCTTTCCTAAACTTAATCGCTGGTCAAAGCCCCAGTCAGTATAAACCTTCTTACGATGCCGGACTTGCTGACAAAGTTCCTGTAACTGTGCCAAGGTGTCTTTCGGCAACACTAAATCTTGCCACGATCGCCGGGGAGTGACTTTTTGGGCTAGGGTGACTAGGTGGCGGCTTGATTCGGCGCGGCAGCCTGCGAGCAAGTCAGCTTGGGTGAGGTGATTGAGGATGTCTTGTTGTAGGCAGGCTTGGGTTTCAGCACGAGCGATCGCTTGTTGAATTTGTCCAGGGGTGAAGCGGAAGGCGCTGGCGAGGTAATCGAGGTTGAGGTCGGGGTCGGTAGATTTTGGGCTGAGGAGGCGTTGCCAGAGGTGTTGCCGCGATCGCTCGTCGGGGAGGGGGAGTTCGATTTGAATGAATTGATACCGATGGGAGGCTGTCGGTTGCCAGGATGTATGACTGGCGGCGAAGATGAGTCCCTTGTATTGCTCGATTTCGTATTCGATTTGACGGATTGTGATTTGGCAGGTGGCATCAGTCAGTAGCTCGTGCCAGCCGTTGAGGTAGATGATACTGCGGTAGAGGCGGGCTTCTCGGAAGGCAAGGGTGAGGAGATTGTGGAAGGGCTGCTCGACTTTGAGCATAGCGGGTAAGTCGATGACCAGGAGCGGGCGATTTTGGGCTGTGGCGATCGCTTGGACGCAAGTTTGCTTGCCGACTCCGGCAGGTCCGTAAAGCAGACAGAAGCAGGATGTGTGGGCGGTATTGAGGGAAATGAGGGATTGGAGCGCTGTATAAATGGTGCTGGGCAGGAGTAAATCGTTGAGGGTTTGCTGGCTGACGATTTGTTGGATGAGGGGTTGGGGGGTGAGGAGGCGAGAGTCAAGGCGATCGCTGCCTAACAAAAATTCGGTGATGCGATCGTCGAGTTTGAGGGTGCGGCTGAGGAGGGGGGAGGGGCGATCGGTGGGGTCTTCGTGGAGCAGAAGCAGATGATGGTGAAGCAGGGGAGAGTCTGAGAAGAAGGCTGAGCGGGCGTTGACCTGTTCGGCTAGGGAACAGCAGAATAGGCGGAGGGCCAACTCAATGGAGGGGCGTTTGCGGGTAACGTCATCTTGCAGGTAGGCGTAGAGTTGTTGATAGCGGAGATTGATTTCTGGGGCGATCGCCAATAGTAGCAGGTCGGTTTCAAACAGGCTCAAGTCAAATATTTTTTGCAGGTAAGGTAACCGCAAGGTGACACCCGTCGATTGAGTTTCTGCGACTCGCTGCTGGATTTCTGCGTGAAGCTCTCTGTCTTTAGTTTGGGCTTCTGCCCAGGGTTGCTTCAGGGGTTCATTTCCCTCGGACATTGAGCGATCGATCTGGTCGTCGGAGATATATAGCCCTCGAAATTCAGCGGGGGTATTTTGCTGACGCGCTGCCCGAAATTGCTGGACTGCCTGTTCGATGAGTCGATCGAGACGGTACAGCTCAGCATAGAGGTGTTCGAGGTTGGTGGTGTAGGGAGTCATTTCAGCCCATTAATCAAGGGTTGACACTTTAAGGAGGACTAAATGGAACCAAAGTTAGTTGGCTTCCTTTCATGAAGGTTTTCGCCTTTTGAAAGGCGCGAACCACCAACTGACGCTCGCTTGCCTGCGCCTTAGGGTCGAGCTTCCAGAACGCATCGTTCAAATTCTCCCAAATCTGAGCAACCTTGTCCGGCAAACGGGCCACTCCAGTCTCGGTGGCATGTAGGAGTTCCCAGGCCCCTGCTTCTACCTCATCCGGAGCCATGTCGCCTTGGCTGTGAGCTAGGTGCGATTGTTTTTGATGTGCAAGTGTTTGTTGCCATAGTACGTGTTGATACTCGTGCATGATGACAGAGTAAAAGTAGGACACGCTGGAGAATGCGGAAGAACCAACCTTTACCTTTGCTGGCTCAGCCTTTTCTGGGGTGCTGAGATAGTCCCAGCTTGGCATCGAGGTTGTTGCATCAGACGCCTTTAAATTGGGATCATAGGTCATTTTCTTATCAGCCAGCAGATTCAGATCAATCTCGTGGTCCATATACTTGTATCCGACCAGCGTATCGATTGCTCCCTGGAAGTCACCGGCCTTTATCAGGTTTTCTACCTCTTCAGTCCTTGTTGGGCCGAGTCCGGGGGCTGAGTCAGGTCGAGACGCTGGGGTCGAACGTATCGCGGGTTGACGCTGGAGCGTTCCAGCACTGGAGCATTGCTGAACAACATGCGTCAACTCATGGGCAGTCAACGCATCCTTGGCAGGAGCCTTTCCCGCTCCAAAGTAAATATCCTGCTTGTGTGTAAACGCCTGGGCATTCAAATCCTGATTCATCTGAACAGATTCTCTACCTGTATGCACCCGCACCTGACTAAAATCTGCCCCAAACCGTGGCTCCATAAAAGAACGCACATCATCGGGTAACGGGCTTCCTCCCCCTTTGCTGCTGTTTAGCCGACCCTCAAGATTTCCTCCAGCCTCTTGGTTCCCATCTGGCGCGAGTTGCAGCGATGGCTTCATTTGAATCTTTTCTTTCTCTTTTTTAGGGCCTATCTCCCGCTGAATGGATCGATCGCTTTGAGGTGTAGCCATAACGTGAGCCGCTATTCGATCGGCTTCTTGCTCATAGCTATCCCCTGGCTGGTTCACAGTCAGCTTCGCTTGGATTACTCTACCTACATAGTTATTCCCATAACCACGTTGCATTTGCCGCCATAACCCAGTCTGCGATCGCCCTGGCACCCCTCCCAACGCCTCCGCAAACTGCTCTGGCGGAGCTGCCGGACTCCCACCCCCGATCGCCCGCATCACCCGTTGCCCTATCATCACTCCCTGCTCTACCTCAGCTTCGTTGGCGGAGCCTCTCCCTTGGGGAATCTCCCTCTGGTTTACCCGCACCGGAGGATGATCTGTCGATGTGTCATTGGTTACTTCAGGCGTTGTCGTAGTACGAGAGTCAAACATGGGCTGCTTTACTCCACAGTTTTCGGAAGTGTTAAGCGTTGGATTTTGTGCTTTAATCCAATTCGTAATATAGAGTATGCAATCTCAACCCAGCAAATGACTACGGAATCTTGGTGGGGACAGGTATGCCTGCTGCTTTTTCTACTTCCCAGTATAAATGACCAAATCGCCAATCGACTTCTTTAGCTTTCTCAATAATCTCAGCGGCTGTTGGTTGTCGTCCAAAGCTCTTCACGAAGTCAGCATGCCAGTTTTGCCAATGTGTTGTGATTTTCGCATGTACATTGCTCAGTTCACCTGGTGTAGTCCGAACACCGCGTAGAAAAGCTGGTCCATCTACGTTGATTTTTGCTTTTCTTAAAGTTTCCCGAAATTTTTGTGGAATCGAATGGTGCACCTGCCATTCCTTTCCACCTGGAAAATCAGGATGAAGATTAGAAAATTTTCCTCGATAGTTCCCAGCTACACTCTCTGCTGTATCAATAGCCTTTGCCTCGGCTAAAACTTGCTTTGTCTGTTGAGGTGTGAGTCCTTTTGGACTCGACGTGGTGGATGTTGAGAATTTGAGTTCTTCTGAGAGTTCTCCCCATATTTCCTCACCTTTAACAATTTTCTCTTGACTCTGTACAAACCAGTTTTCGTACTCAAGTACACCTCCACTACGTCTATATTTCTCAAACCGCAGATGATCGCCAAGTACTGTGCCTTTAGAGTTAGACTTAAGTGCTAATTCTAAATTTTCAGCCGACATCAAACTGATTTCCCGCAACCGATCCATGCGTTGTGTCATGGCTGCAATCTTTGATGCTCCAGGCTCTCCTAGTTTTACCAATTCTTCAAGGCGAGGTTTCATTGACGGATACATATCTAAAACATCTTGATAGAGCCAAAAAATATTTCCACACTTCTTAGAACATCGGAACGCGCCATTCTTAGTAACAATAATTTCGTGTTTTTCTACACCTTCGACCGCTGCCTCAGCCAATTTTGCCGTATCAAGAACTTCTTTATCAACGATTTGAGCGGCTCCTTTGGCTTCCGAAGTTGCAGCTTTGCCAAGCCCTTCAACCTCCTTCACCATGCGATCGCCCAATTGCTTCCCAATCCGATTACCTTCAGCACGAAGTAGAGCTTCTGCTCCATGTTCACCTGCAACGACTGCACGGCGTAACCCACTCAGTGCCCGGAATGCTTTCAATGCCATACCTACATCTAAGATGGAACCTGCTACTCCAAGTGCAACCCAGAAAAGAGATGGCTCATTTTGGGAAATTGCCCTAGCCCGATCAAAATCACTTCCTGATGCGGCTGATTGAACCATATACTCTTGCAAGTCGGAGCCAGCAACGTAGGCACCCAGTACAGCACTAGTTCCTCCCGCCACAGCCGATACAACAGCCAAACTGCCTCCACCCGTGGGAACAGCAGCAAGGAGACCCAAAATCAAGGCAATGGTACCGATCGCTTCTTTCGTTTCTTTTGCATCTTGTTTGGCTTGAGCGACAGAATTAGCCTTATCCTGAATCACTCGCCACTGCATCGTGCCACGATCGATCTTGAGCTTGACCCGTGCCCCTTCAACAATGACAGGGACATCCCATATAGTAATGGTGCCTTCACTGACATAGGTTTCGGTTTTCTGGATTTTTTCAAACTTCTCAGCCAGTTGACCTGCCAACACATTTTTCAACTCATTACTGGGGTTGACAATATCCCCAAGATTGCCACCTTCTTGAGCATAAACAGCTAAAATAGGAAATTCGGCTTCTTTCTCTCTGCGTAACTGATTGTACTCTTCCTGGGCGTTGATTAGTGGGATGACATCCAACGCTGTTTGAGGGGTAGGAAAAGCTTTTCCTGGTTCAGTCTTTTCGCTTTTTTCCTTCAGCTTTGTAATTTGTGCTTGTTTCTTTTGTAGTGCCTGTGCTGCCTCAATCAGTTTTTTACGAGACGCTGCGCCTTGTAACTCTCTTCGTCGTTCATATTCTTGCTCCCACTGTTGGTTGGCATTCTGCTGTTTAATATCGTATGGATTTTTGGCTGCTGGAAAGGCAGTGGTGCGAGTTGGCTCTGTTTTTTTGACGACTTCTGGTGGAATACCGTAGTGACTCGCTTCTGTCATAACCCTTAATTCGCTTTGTGTCAGCATGTTTGAGAGTGCGATTTCACCTTCATGTTCAAAATCTGACAAAGTTTTTTTATTGTCATTCTGTAGCTTTTCAAATTCTGATTGCACAACTTTAGCAATAGATCGGGTCAGATCTTGATTCTGAATACGATGTTCTGTCTCAGATACTGTAGATTGAGGTAGTGGGGCACCACTAACATCACCTGGAGCATACTTTGATAAATCCTCAGTCAATTTCTTATTGGAGTCGAGTTGCTGTTGATCATTTTGAGGAGTCTGAACCAAACGATTGACAAAGCTTTCAGTGCCGTTTTCTCCGCTGCTGACAATCATTTGTTCAAGCTGCCATCTCGCAAACTCAGTATTTGTAGAGAGTAATACGCCTTCAAAAGTAATGGTTTCAGTCCCAGCCCCTGGAGGTATCTTTTTAATAAGACCCGTAGCAGGTATAACACCGGCTGGGATTGCGATCTGATCTACATCTTTAGTAGAATCTTTAGCAGAATCTTTAGCAGAATCCTCTTGCCGCTGAAGTACTGCGTTAGTTAAGGTAGCAACAGGGGCTATCATCTGGGAAGTCAGGCTTTCACTCATTGCCTCTGCTTCACGTTCTGCGGCATCATTTGAACTACTAATGGCTTTGTTTTGAAGTGATGTTACATTGTTGCGTTGTTGTACAGTGTGCGTTAACTCATGAGCAATTAATTTTTGTCCTTCATGAGATTGAGGTTGATAGTATCCTCGTCCGAAATAAATATTCCGCTCTGTCGTAAATGCTTGCGCCTCGATCTGTTTAGCTGCCTCTGCTGCCGAACTATCCGTATGAACCTGTACATCACCAAAATCCTGACCAAACCTCGATTCCATAAACGATCGCGTCCCCTCATCTAACGGATGCCCCGTTCCACTCCGCTGCATCGCTGCCTCAAATCCATCAGGCACAGCGCCAACCTCTCCCTCCCCTTTGCGCTGAATCTCTTTTTCCTTCTTCTCACAATCAGCACAGGCACCATTTCCATCCGCCTTACGCTGAATCACGGCTCCCACATAGCTGTTGCCATAACTCCGCTGCAACTGTCGCAGCATTCCAGTCTGCGATCGCCCCTCTATTACTGCTAACGCGCCTGCAAACTGCTCTGGTGGAGTTTCTGGACTGCCACCCCCAACCGCCCGCATCACTCGTTGCCCCGCGATTGCCCCCTGCTCCACCTCACCCTCGATCGCCATCTGATTCTCCCGCACCGGGAGATGAGCCGTCGGTGCGGCATTTGTTGTTTCAGGGGTTGCGGTAGTATGAGAATCAGACATGGGATGCTTTTCTCCAGAGATTTATCATCAGTCAAAGGTAAAAATCAATTGGCGATTCTCCAAAGGAGAGGCTCCACCAACGCCCAACCACGGTATCTGCCAACGAAAATCCTCAAACCCTGCCATCCTCAATACCATTTGCAAAGGACAAGTCAGAAAACGTACCTGAATTTGACTGCCAGAAACTGCAATTTCAGCTTGGCTGGCGAGGAAATTAGTGTAAATATAAGCAGGACTACTGTTACTAAAAGCACCTAGTTTTGCGGTAAATCCTCGCACAATAGCAGAACTGACGGCAGCTAGGGCTAAATTGACCTCTGGGTTAGGTAAGATGGGTATGGTTTCGACATTCAATGAAAACCAGTCTAAAGGGTTGTGTTGCTCTGAGGTAAGCGCACGTTGATAAATAAACATTCCTGCACCTTGGGTAACTGCTCGCAAATGCTCCTGAAATTGCTGAGTAAAATCTGCGTGCATTGCTGCGGTTAGATTAGCGAGATATGCTTGTAACCATCCTGACTCTGGAATCGAAGCTAAACCAGCAAACAAAGCTAGCGATCGCTCTTTGAGAGCTTGTTGCGTGTTTTCGCCTCCCAAACACTGAAGGGCAATCAGCCATAGGAATAATTTAGCTTTGGGAATGCCTGGAGGTTCAGGATAGACGCAGTTTTGCAAGAAATCGTAAATTTTTAGCTCGGCGATCGCACCCACTAATAAAAATATCCCACCAAAAGGGGTAATAACTCTCTGACTCAAAGACTGTGGTGTTTTTTGTGTTAATTTGCTTAATAAATTAACCACCTCTGTTCCGGTGAATTCGCGCATCAAATTAGTCAGTAATTGTTGTGGGCTACCTCTACCTAATTGGCTAAATGCGGCATTCCGATTATCCGATTGCAAATGAGAGAAAAAAGCTGAACGGTGAGTTATGTTTTCCACGGTTTGCCATAGTTGCAACAAATCGCGGATAAAACGGGCTAAATTCACGTCCGGGCCTAATTCGGGACGCTGTTCTATTAAATTAAGATAAAGTCGAGCTACATCCCGTGATAACACAGAAGTAAGATTTAAACGGTTATCGAGTAAAGCCAGCAAGTTTTGCAACCAAATGGTAACAGTACTTGGCAGAAAAACTCGTGGGCTAGGGGGTAAAAGACATCGATTGACGATAGTTTCTACTTCCCGATCGTTGAGGTTTGCAAGTAATAAATCCAAACTACCCCATCGAGTCACTTGTAAAAGTGCATCCCTTCCTATATCCCCATCTGCCATTAATACATTTAATGTTGCCTGGCTCAAAGAAAAAGACCGCAAGGCATCAAATTCGCTATAGTACCAACAATCCCAAGCTCGACCCCGCAACAGATCGACCACAAAACTAGCTAAAAATTCTCCTCGGTTGCGAAAAATTATGACGTTATTGTCCTGTTGGCTAATGGTTTTACCAATATTATTGGACAGTGCATTAGCCCAAGTAGATGCTAATTGGCGATCGTCAAATTTGTGAGGATCGCAGGTGAGATTTACATCTATTTGTTGGATGAAATAAATAGTTTCATCTGTTTCAGAGGTATGAAAAATTTTATCTTCCCAAACACGGGGAAGTAGATTAATAGCAATATGGTCTAACCGACGTTGGAGGTCAGCAGAATTTAATAGCGATCGCGCTACATTATACTGGACATTAAATTGGTGAATCTCAATAGTTTGCATAGGTTTAATTGTGCTAGCACTACTCCCAGGCTATCCAATCTAATTGCAGATTTTGAGTCCAACCATCCACTGAATCTACTCGAATTATATTTACAGTAAATTGTTTTGCATCAAGAGAACGGGTTGAAACGGCAAAAGTGTCTGGCCAGGTAGTATTTGGTTCGGCACGCGCAGAAGCAATGACTTTAGGGATGCCCGAAAAATTCACTGGAAAAGTAACAGTGATTTCTTTATTTTTACTAGCACTGCTTCCCACCGCAATTGTGCCACTTTCAATTTTGGAAAGAACTGTGCCGTTATTCAGACGAAATGAACCAAGTACATCTAAAGTTGCCCCTGGAGTAAGTGTTTTGATACCTACATTACCTTGAGGAGTAACGGTGAACAGATCGCCATTTTTTTCAGTCCACAGACGGGCATTGCCATCAGGGTTATACCAAACAAAGCGATCGCCCGCTACCGGAGGAGAGGGCCATGAGGTTAACGTCCGTTTCACAAAACCAAACTCTGCAACCGATCCAGTTACATCAATGCCACCATCACCCGTTGTGGCAGTAAACGGCCCAACCGTTAGATACTTCGTCACTTGTAACGTGCCTGATAACTTCACAGCTACATCATCGTAGGCTGGATCGGATGTAGACGCTGGTGGTGTGGATTTGGTTCTTCCTCGGAGGAGTAATTGATTATCTGGGGCGATCGCTTCTGTGGCAACAACCCCGACATAATGACGACCTTTTTGATTGACTGGATCTACTGGAACAGCACTGGTGATAATGTTCTGAGAAGGATTGGCAGGATTTTTATCCCAAGCAATCGTTCCCAAATATATGTACCAAGGAGCCTGTTGAGGATCGTCTGGCAGAGATTGAAACGCTTGAGGCACTTCTTTGCTGTCATCAAAAACGAAATCTTGCCTATAAACAAGTCGAAATGATTCGCGTATGCGAGTGAATTCGTCTTTGCCATTGCAAGTTTCATAGCCTGTAGCAGGTCGATTTGTTGGTTCAATTGTGTAGGCAATCCAGATTTTTAATAACGCAGGTAAAGATTGACCTGACAGTTGATTGGCGATCGCTATTAAATTCAATTCCTCTGGCTCAAACACCACAATTTCTCGCCCATACCCATCTACTGCTATTCCAGGTTGAACTGCCCAAATTTTTGAGATGGGATCTTGTTTAATTTCCAACCCAACGACAATACCCCAACTGTGGTGAGCAATCAGGTGTCGGCGACGCATTTCAATATGATAAGCTTGCTCATCTTGAAAGTCTTGGGTTCTGAGATACTGCTTTTCGTAATAACGCAGTCGCTTAATTTCATCTGGAGTCATTGCTTTTGCTCTCCTAATACTCGAATCCCAATGACTCGCCCTTGATAAGTTAATAGGTCTACACGGCTGCTAGGTGCAATTGTCCCGATGGTTGCTCCTAAATTTCTCAAACTATAAGCCTCTTGAGCATTAACTATCTTCATTTCGGTCGATTGAATACTCTGGCGATCAAGTAAAATTCGCACTTCTTCTAGGGGGCGATCGTAAATATCCATCGCCGTAATAGTATCAGGATTGGCTAGTTGTGAAATTTTCAATACTTTGACTTTCTCAAGTACAGATGCAGAGAAATCTCCAGCTATTTTGAGTAAAGCTTGACTGCGATTTATTGCCGTAACAATATTTTCAAATACTCTATCTTGTGGTACTGGCTTTGGGGTATTTGAATTGTTTTGTGGTATGGTATTCATCTAAATTATTCTCCTAAAATTTACTTCCAAATAATTCTTTGATGAAAAAATTTTAGCCCATTCCTCTGATATTTAATTGCTTGATAACTTGACTTATATCTAAATTGCAACATAAACTTTCGGCGATTTGTGCCAGAGCGGCAAAAAGAGGCTGAATCCAATACTGTAAAGCCGGCCCTGTTATCAACTGTTTGCGAGAGATATTACAGATTTTTTCGATTTTGTCTTCTTTGATGGTTAGACAAGCTAATATGATCCCTTCTTCTTCATTACATTCAGTACCAGGAACTAGAAGCGCATCACAGATACAATCTAAGACCAACTGGAGAATTAAAAGAAACATTTTTCCTAACGCTTCTCTAGCTTGTTGATTATAATCCTCTGAACTAATACCCTCTGGAATGGGCATGGCAATGCTTTTAATTTCTGCTAGGAGATCGCAACGGGTTCTCGGCTCTTTTTCGTATAGCTTTAATACGTAGCTTCGCATTCTATTAAAAAGTTGAAGTGCTTCTTGAGTAAAATTACCTGAATTGTTAATTGTTTGAAACTCTTGCACAATATTCAAGAATTCTTGGTCTTCAAATAAACAAGTCAAAACTCTACATAAAAAGCTGTGAGAAGGTGTCAGGGCTGCAAGAGTTTTTAGAATCTGTATTATTGGGTTTGAAGCGTTGTTGGTACTAGTTATGCTTGTTCCTCTCAACCAACTGAGGTCAATGTTACAACGATCGGGTTCTGGCTTTTCGACTAACTCAAAATGGAAAGTCTCGCGGATGCGGGAAGGTTCGCAACGAACATTTTTACATCCGTTATCGCGGATCAGAGCAGTTACAGGTTGACTGGGTTCTTCGTCATAAAAAATTGCCAGACAGTACTCTTTTGACTCTCGATCGCATTGGGATTTATATTCAATTAGTTCGCGATCGCAGTAGGGAGTTTCTTTTTGTTGTTTGAAACAATCTAGAACGTTAAAAGATGCCTCCTGACAGACGACAATATCGTTACCGCAGCAGTCAATGGCGTAACCTGCCTCAATAATCACACTACCATCACAACAAGGATCGCAGCGAACAGCCAAACCACAAGCTACACCCGTTCCCACCAAGTAGCGATTATGCAGCCTGTTTTTCTCGATTACATAACGTTGAGCAGCATCAAGATCCTTATCAGTGAGCATTTGACCGCCAAAAAATCGCGGGCGTTCAAAACATTCTACGCTGCCACAGGTAGGACAACTTTTAGATTTTGTTTTTGTTTTCTTCGATTTTTTTGATTTAACAGCCATAAAATTAAAACCTCTTATTGTATGTAGCGAACCAAATTTTTCCTAATTCTTTATGATGTTTAACCGATCAAGAAATAACGCTACTAGCCTTTATCTGGCTGAGGACGATCGCCAATCCAAAACCAACTTTCAAAAGTACCGCCTTGAATACCAACATTGCTACCGCGAGGGCGATCGCCTGTGGGTAATTCTGCCCGCACAAACTCTGCATCTATTGCTCTAGCTTGAGTTGGCTCTTGGCTATCCAAAACAAAATCACCATGTAAACGCACCCAGATTTCATTAATGCTACTACCCTCATTTGCTCTAAATCTCGGGAATCCTTGATCGTCAAAGAGAATAGTCTGATCATCAAAGATAAATGCTGCTGCTCTTGCCATTGGTCCTGGAATTTCCTCAGCTGCGGTAATGAGCTTTCCATTAAGGGTAGGTCTCACTGGTAAAATTCTCCCCTTGATTGGGCAACGGCACACTACACCGAGTTTTTTCAATCTAGGATCGTGTTCGACTAAAACTTGGAACACATGGTCTGCATCAATCTGATTAGGAGGTTGAAATGGTGAAAGAGGGTTTGACACCAACACCCGACGGGTAAAAGCAATTACAATTCCTCGAACTAGATCTTTATTTTCACGAATAATGGTGACAAGGGGATTCTTACCATTATTGTGAGTCCAACTGAGTGCAACAATTTGGGTTAGCCCGGATTCTAAACCTTCCCCTGGAGTGCCATCGTTTCCGGGGTTTCCTTTAATGTTGCCAACTAAAGTCCAAGAACTATCATTTTCTCGACGATAAACGTCGTCGCTGGTTGTATTGAGGTAGTAGTCTCCTGGATTGGCAACCAGAGCATTTGTAGGATTGATAGTGCCATTGAGCCACTTTGAACCTGGGGTACCGGGTATCCCAGGTGAACCGGGCAGACCTTCTTGTCCCTTAGTTCCTCCACCAGTTTCCAACGCACACATAACTAATTGCTTGAGAGTTTCGGTACTGGGTACTAAGGGACGGAATTTCCGGTTTTCCAGCCTATTATTAGTAATCTTGGGGTCTTTTTGATAGTTCTTAACGTAATCCTCTACGATCGCTAGAGGTACACAATTATCCTCTGGACATTCAGGACACCCATCTAAAGCCTGCCAAATAATCTCACTACATTGCGTCTCCTTAACATCAATTACCGACACACCACCGCAACTTGGCAAAGAAGAACTACCCTTACCCGCAGCGTACAAACGCCTTCCTTCAGGTTCTAAAACCAGATATTGCGGTTCTGAAACTACAGAGAAAACTGATGGTGATAACGCCTGGGTAGGATCTGTGGCAATTTTGTCTCCATCGACAACTTTGATAATGCCTTTGCTGGCGCTGTCTTTCAACAATACATAAGCCCATTTACCTGAAGGAGAAACAGCGATCGCCACTGGAATGTCTATGCCGATCTCAATGCCTGAAAATGAAGCAGCACCAGCGGGTTTAATTTCGGGAAAAGGTTGGGAACTGTCCTCAAGGCGAAAGGCACGAACTTTCTTGTCTCCTGTGGTGGAATTGGTAACTGAGTACAGTCGCAGACTATCTGCTGAAACAGCTAACAGCACTGGCGGATCGGTGGTGGGAATGGAAATGGGTGGGTTAACTAACTGGGAAGTCCCGACCTTAAATACTTTGATAGCATTATCAGTTCCTGCTTCTCCAAGCAACACCCAGTTATCATCGGGACTGACGGCGATACTACGGGGATTGCTGCCTGTATTCACTTCATTAAGTTTAGGCGAATTGGTGCTTCCCACATTTATACTCGGATCAGCATTCGCTTTCGTAATGATTTGAGCGTTCCAAATCGAGATTTTCTGAGCATTTAGATCGAGGGTGTAAATGTTGTTACTATCTTTCTTCTGGCTGGCAACAATCTGAGGAGGCTTATCTGCAAAGCCGGAATTTAGAGGAAAATCGCCACTAGCATCAGTTGTTTCAATTCTTTGGGCTTGAGGTAAATCCTGTCCTGTGGAGGTGTCTTTAACTTGAATAACTTGTAAAAAATAATTACCCGAACCGGGTGAGCTTGGTATTTCGACATACCGCAGGATATAGAGAAATTGTCCCGTTGGTGCGATCGCCAGATCCACCCCACGCCCTTCAGGAACGCCTGGTTTTCCTCCCAGCAGTGGAATAGTGTACAGTAAGCAGTGGTGGGTCGCTTCATACACCATGATTTGACTTGGATTAGCCGCCGTCAGGACATAAATTCGCTCTCCTTTAGGGTCAAGTACTACACGAAAAGCATTATCTAAGCTCAGAGTAGTAATCCAGTCCAAATTTACTCCCACAGGTTCCTCGTGCTGAGGTTTTGGCAGGTCTTTCAACAGTTGCAGATGAATTTCAAACCCTTCCACAATTCGGTTTGCATCACAACCAAATTCATCACAACCACATTCGGAATAAAGGGCGGGAACAAATTCAGTTTTGCACTCCTCGTAACACAAGGAAAATAAGAGATGGTTCTTTTCTTTTGGGTCAATGCTTTTTAAATCGATATTTTGGGCAGCAAAAAGCTTAACTAGATCGATATAAACTTTTTCTTTGACTACAATTTCTCGACCGCAACAATCGAGGGCTAACCCAGGTTCGAGAATGACAAAGCGATCGCGACAGTCTAGGTTAGGATGTTGGACAATCTTCAATCCGCAAACTGTACCATAACCATGTAAATAACGGTTGTGCTGGCGATGTTTGCCAATTTGATATTCTTGTTCGGCTCGAAAATCTCGTTCAGCTAGAAATTGACCCGTAAAATAGTTTAACCGCTCATCAGTAGCTAAGTCACATTCCCTACACACTTCTTGATCATATTTACCGTTTTCCATAACTTCTCCTGATTGGTTAATTTGTTTAGCCCACAATCGTATTTACCCCAACCCGCTTTTGTCCCACTGCGATCGCAGGGGTTTGGCTTTCTGGCGCACTATTTAGAACTGTGTCATATCCCAAGGTGGAACAATAATTTAGTACCAAACGCGGATAAGTTCCCACCAAAGTATCCATACCTACCGTAGATTGCACCCCTACACGGAAGCGAGATTCAACTTTTTCTAAGCTGTATTGGGTATGACCTGGCTTTTGGTCTTCAATGACGGCGCGAATTTGGCGTTCTATGATCGGTGGAGACTGGGTGCTGGGAATAAATACGCTGAAACGGTGTGCATAGAGGGAAAAGGGGTCGTGTTCTGGGTCAGATGTTCCTACCAAAGCAAAATCACCAATACGCGAATTTTCCCCTAATTGCAAGCGATTGATAATGTGGTTTCCCCAGAGTTGCGATCGCCCACCCAAGCTAGATTGACTATTGAGAAATAACCAGCGTCGCAGTCGAAAATGTTCGAGAATTTCTACTTTTACGCCAAATATTAACCACAGTATATGTTGTAATCCTGCGGGAGTTCCTCGTTGACGGTATAATTCGGGAGCATGACGCAACAGCCGGCGACAGGTTTCTAAAGACCAACCCTGATAGAAAGTCATATCTACCCAACTAGCCAACCACTCCAAAAATTGGCGATCGGGTACTCCATCTGGGTCAAAATATTCGGCAATATGGTCAATTTTTGTTTCTACACTTCCTAATACCGTCTCAAAGATGGAAAGAAAACGGTCGAGAAAATCTTTACTTACAGGATCTGCTTGATAAACTGCTGGCAAATATTGCAAGTAACTTAAACGGGGAAAATAGGCTTTTAAGTGTTTGATAGTTGGTGTATCATTGCCATTGCCAACAAAGTTAATTTTTAACCATAAAAAGCGACCGGGTGGACTCAAAATCAATAAGTCTTCGGGTTCTATTGGAGATTGATTAAGGTCGATGATGGCAGATAGAGAGGAGGGATTAATTGTTTTAGTCTGATTTTTCAGAACCGAGATTAACTGCCCTGTTTGCCAATCTTCATCTGGTAGTGCTTGAATATCCCAATCTTCTAACTCTTCTTCTGAAGTATAAGTCCATACTTGGATGCTAGTGCCCGTAGGAATGCTAGAAATATCGAGTAGAACTTTATGCCATTGACAGTTATAAATATTGCTATCTAGGGAACGTGAGAAATAAGTTCCTTCCTGTTCAAATTTAGTAGATAGCGGAATCTGCGCCACCCCTAAATCTTCACCTACTACAATTAAATTCCCACTAATATCCTTTGCCATGCTAGTGCAGTGACTTTGCCCATTAGCAGAGCAACCTTCATAGCATCCGCCAACTTTCAGGTCATAATAATGTAACCCTGTGCTATGTGCTAAAACTAATTGTCCTTGTTCATTTATGGCGATCGCTGTGGGTAAAAAAGAACCAGGAATATGGCTAACATAGGTAATTTTATTAATTATCCGTCCTTGTGGATCTACTACTTTGACATAATCCTTGTCTTTGTCAACTACATAAATATTTTCCTGACGATCAATTGCCAAATGGGTGGGACTATCAAATTTTTCATCTGTTTCTAAGGAATAGATATTATCCCATTCCACTAAAATATCTGTAGACTTTCTAGCTTGAATTGTTTCTAAAACGAGTTGACGGGCAGATTCAAGAGTATTAATATTATTATTTATTTCAATAGCTTCATTGAGATTGGCTGGATTTCTACCCAAATTATTAGACCATTTTTCTAGTCTTCGACGAGCCGGAATAAAAACAAAGCGATCGCCTTTGTTATTGCCATATAATACTTGGAAGAAATGGGCATTTAATTGAGTGCCATCAACGATTGTAAATTTTCGCTGGCGATTATCAAACTTTTGCAAGCGATGGTTATTTTTGTCTGAAATCCAGACATTACCTTTACTATCAATAATCACATCCCAAGGTTCGTTAAACTCTCCAGCTTTATCTCCATAAATACCGCCTTGTTTACCCCAAATAGCCTTCAATAATAAACTAGATAAAGCAAAAATTTGAATTCGGTGATTTTTCGTATCGGCAATATAAAAATTCCCTGTTTGAGAAATTGCTAAACCACGAGGTTCGTTCAACTGGCGTGCTGCTTTACCTAAACCACCCACACAGGGTAAAGGTTCAATAGAGGATTTACAAATATTTCCACTGGGAAGATGAGAAGGATAGGCTGCTTCCCAAGTTTGGCTAATAGTTTCTTTTTCTAATTCTCGTACTTCTGAGCCTGAATTACACAAATTCTTGACCCTTTCGGGTTCGTGGGTTTGGATATAGCACAAGATTAATTTACGAGCCAGATTTTCATCAAAAACCCGCTCTTTAATTACTTCTATATCAGCAAAACTTTGGGGATATACCTGGCGAGAAGGTTGCCAAAGTTCTAATCGTTTAGCGGTAGGAACATAAACAAAAGTATAGCTAGTAAAAGCTCCTCGATCAATGCGAAAAAACTTCGCCCAAACTTCCCATTTATCCCGACGCGTGAGGCGGAAAACTTGATGATGGCTAGCGTCAGCAATGTAAATATTTCCCCCATTATCTACTGTAACGCCTGTAGGATTGGTCAATCCTCCAAATGTGCCTTGAGCATCCTTAAGAGGTAGAGGAGGACTGGGAATCGATGCCAGTTGCAACCCTATTGGTGTAATTTGTAGATTGGTTAACTGCTGCGCGTGCCAACCATCCTCAGCATTACGTCCTTGCTGACTATCTAATAAAAAATAAGTTGAAGAATTTAGTTCGGACATGGTTGGCTTCCAGTGAATTCAAAATCTAAAATTTAAATAGATGCAAGTGGAAACTGGAGAATCGCCTATGCTTCAGTGGAGAAAGTGACATCAATGTCGTGTCCATCGGAAAACACTAAGAAATTTTTGGGAATGGAGGCATTTGTACAAGGAAGTAGGCGATCGCCATCAATGACAATTCGCAGATCATCAATGCGTTGAACGCCATTTACGGTTAGCACTCGCCGAAAAACTTCGGAATGAATCACTTCACCTCCTAACGGCCAACCTAAACCATCCTCTCCACCAGTCAAAGGATGTAAATAGGAGTTTAAAACTTGTTCGATTTGTGTTTTTACAACTGCTGGGTTAGCACTGGGGCGAGTCAGAATTCTAGCTTCAACTTTGACTTGTAGGTATTTGGGTGGGGCAACAAACACTTCGGTGGTTAACAGCCGATGACGGTTGAGATAAGCACACACCGTCTGCATAGTACCCTCGCTAGGAATAGGTTTTGGTTCCTTGCTTTCAGGGATGACTATGACTGTAATTGCACCGGGAATTAGTGTATCGGGGAACTGAGGATGGTAGAGAGGGAGAGCATAGGCGCGTCTTACCCGTACTCCTGGGGTTTGTTGGGCTAAAAACTCAAAATCTTGGTTAGTGACAGCGCGATCGCGAGCTTTGAGTTCTTTCGGCGCACGGGCTTTGGTGAGAGCGATCGCTTCTTCATCATCACCGCCTTCGGCCGCCCAGTAGTTGGTAACTGTATCTACGCCATCAGCACTTGTCTGCAAACTGGCGATCATCCCAGGTGCAACATTACTATTGGTGCCACCACCATAACGGTAGTAGCGAACGACAATATTATTGATGCCTGCTAAGGGAATTCGCCCTCGTTCGCCGTTCCCAAAGGTAATTTCTCCAATCGTGCGGTTGAGAAGATAATGGCGATCGCCAGCACTAGAATTAAAAAAGTCCTCTACTTCTTCCCAAGGCTGTGCTTCTTGTCCTTCATCAATTTCTAGTAAAAAGCCTTTAATTAATTCCTGTTGTTGCAGTTGTTTATCCCATAAAATCCGTTCTGCTTCATTAGGGTTGGGTGTTCGTCTATTTTGTTCTTGAAGCCGTTCTTCTACTGGACGCACAGAACTAGCAAAAATGGGTGAGTGTAGTAAGCTCAAACTTTGATTGGGTAGACCATCGCTCGAACCTAACACTTGATCTTTAACAGTTGTAACTGCGGTAGCACGGACTGTATTAGTTAATACTGCATCTAATTCGGGAGGGTTTTCATATTGTGACTTCACTAAATGGCAGCGAATCCAGTATAGAGGCTCAGAAATAGAACCAAATATCCTTTTTTGAATGCCAGGTGGTTTGGGAGTACGAACGTATACATGACCGCTTTGAGTTAATGCCCGCGTTTCATCTTTAAGGAGACTTAACTTACTCCAGTCAGAGCCATTCCAATATTCCCAAGCAATTGTTGCCGAAGGATGGATTTCATTTTCAGGCAAATCGCAACGATGCTCTTGGGCAGTATTTGGCTCTATAAAAACACGCACAAAAAGATTCATTTCCACCGATGGGAAAGGATTATCTGAGGCAAAACCAAGTAATAGAGCGTTACCATCGCGGGGACTACTACCAAAAGCAGGATATCGCTGTTGAGGAAATTTATTTGCCTGGGTGTAATCGATAAAACTTGTGCCGTTGAATATGAGTACAGTTTGCAGTGTTGCTCCTATAGCAATTAATGGTTCATCTGTCTCAAAAATTACTGGTTCTTCGGGTTCTGGGGGCAAAGTAGGTATTGCCAAGGCACTAGGTGGCAGTGGTTGTACAACAGCAGCGATCTGAGTCCCTCTAGGAATAAATACAGTAGCGGGACTGGGTGAAACCAGTGTAAAAGTTAATTCTGCCTTAGCAGGAACGGCAGGTTTTTGTTCAACTCCGATTAATTGGAGGAATTTAAGATAATTGCGATCTGGTACGCGGTTGAGGCGAAACAGCACAATTTCTCCCAACCAAGAAAATAACTGCATCATCGTGATGCCAGGATCGGAAAGATTGTGATCTGTCCATTCTGGAGCATAGCGGGGAATCAGCGATCGCAATTCTGCAAATAATTCCGCAAAACGCCGATCGTCTAAGTTGGGAGGTTGGAGAGGCATTTAAGGCTCCGTTAGGTAAAAGGGATAGACTAAGTTACGCTTGGCATTGTTAGCACGTAGGCGATAATCCACATAAATAAGTAATTGGTTATCGCTATCGGGGAACGTTTCCACCCGCACGTTCTCCACATCTATTCGTGGTTCGTATTCTGCTAAAGATTTCTGGATTTCATAAGCAATAGAACCTCGCGTTCCTGAATTGTTAGGCGCAAATACATAGTCATAAATGCCACAACCAAAATCTGGCTCCATCACTCTTTCGCCTTTGCTAGTACTGAGAATAATCCAAATGGCTTCTTCAACATCCTGTTCATGAGTAGAGTAGGATAATCCGCCTCTAGCATTCACTCGGATAGGAAATTTCCACCCTACTCCTAAAAAGTCTCTGGCCATATTTAATAACTCCTTAGCTTTTTATTTGTCAAAAACTATACTGGCAAAGCATCAATGGCCTGTTGTAATTGTTCGAGTATTGTATTGAGATTTTCTAATAGTTTGGGTAAATCTTTTTCTCCAGAAAGATTAGCGAAAGAGGGAAGATTAAGTGATACTCCAACAATTCCTATAATTGGCTTAATAATATCTAGCAAAGGTTCAATTACAGCTATTTGTTCCATTAACTGCTCTAGTGAAATTTGGGCATTGTTGTTGGCACAGTCCAGGGAAGCCAACAACACAGGGTTTCCTTGAGCCGAATTCAAATCAATGCCCACCTGAAAATCCAAAATACTTTTAATTGCTTGGATAATACATCGGAGGTAAGCAATAATTAGTCGCAAAATATCTGCCAGCATTTTAGGAAGCTTGTCAAAAACCAAAAAGCAATCCGCAGCTTCAGCAGCAGATTTACCAATATCACCAAGCTTACCAACAGGATTTCCAGGTTCTGCCAATTTTGCTAGAGACTGAACTACCTTTAATACCCTAAGGAAACAGGTCATTCCCGCAAGAGTGGGAGTAAGTTGCAGCATCAAACTATGTACTAAAGCACAATCAGTAGGCGGTCCTTTTGAGGTATCAGCCAGTGATTGCAACTCCCCACCAAAAGGCAGAGTTATTGTTAATTTTTTGGCTTTAGGTAAAGGTACACAGGGAATTTTATTGCTGTCAGTCATAACGTTTTCTCCTTTAAATAGGGCTAGGACTTGGTGCAACAGGTCGTCCGTTGATTACTACACTAGGAGCATTAATAGTGATTCCACCGATACTACTAATTGATATACGTCCGTTAGCCAGTTCTATCTGGTTTCCTTGGGCATCTTTTAGGCGAATGTAGCCGCGATCGCCTCCTATAGGATCTGGATCGTAAATTTCAATTTCATGTCCGTTGACAGACCGAATCAAACGCTTTTGAGGATCTGTACGAGGTGGTTTATCTTCTCCATTCCAGAGGAAACCAACAATATAAGGAAATCGGGTATCACCATGTTCAAAAGCAACGAGGACTTCATCTTCTTTTTCTGGCATAAACCAGGTACCGCGTCCAGATCCAGCCATTAAAGTTGCAACTCTTGCCCAATAACTTTTGTTATTATCAGATAACCAAGGAAAATGAACTTCAATTCTTCCTAATTTTTGGGGATCATCTAAACTTTTAACAGTCCCAATAACTATGCTATTTATTTTATCCATTTATTTATTTTCCTCTTCTTTCCGGGCTTCAAATTCAGTTATATATCCGCTGGCATTAATAGTATGGGTTGTAGATTTAATAAAATATTTCCCACTAAAAGTTAAGCCTAACCCTTGAATTTGCACAAAACTTCCAGCCCTTAAATCGGCAGTTCCCACTGTTGAACCTCGTCCTGTCACCATATTTTGCACGTTATCTTTCATCATGGCTATAGCAAGTTGTTTTGCATCTTTTTCATTAAAAACAGGGCGATCAACTACAATTTCTCTTTGTTTATCAAATCCTTCTTCTAATTTTTGTTCTCTTTGTTTGTCTTTCTGAGAACGTATATCTAGATCGCTACGTTTAATTGTGACTTTTATCGGCTTCTTCTTCAGACTATCCCAGCCTTGTACTGTCACTTGAGATACCTGATTGGTGGTAGTTAAAGTGGGTTGAAACTGGATTAAAGATTTTCCCCACTCTAAAAGATAGGAAACTTTTGCCAGCCTCAAAGATGGACCAAAGTAGAGGAATGGAGGTGGTTTCTGTTCGTTTAGATAGGGTTTTAAATTTTGGTATTGTGGGTCTTTAACATCATTAATAAATATCAACTCATAACTATTGCGTTGAGCTAATTGCATTAGAAAAACAATGTCAAGCTGATTTTTTTGTAAAGTATATTTCTGATTACTTTCGTTTTTATCTCTAGCATCGCGGTTAACAACAATAGGAATTTTGTTGCCATTTGTGTCTTTTAATGGTCTTTTTTGACCAATTTCTTCAGCAATTTGACTATCTGTTTTATTAGGATATTTGTGGGTTTCCTGTTTAGATTTGAATTGGATTAAAACATTTTTGCCACTTACTTTTAAAGTTGGCTGTCCCGATGATGGAAAGTTGGGGGTTAGGGAATTAATTTTACCTATTAGCATCAAACGTAAGGGATTAGGGTTTTCTTTAGTAGGTTTAAAGTAGCCCATCCACAATTCAATTACTTGTCCTGGGTCGAATAAGAGATTGCGTTCTGTCAGGTTGTTTTTTCTCGCCCCTCCGGTATATTTAAAATCTAATTTTTCTGTATCCCAGTTATTAATCGTGATTTCAAATGAATCAATCTCATCAACATTGTCTTTATATTGGACTTCAATGACATCTTTGCTAGCATAATTAGGCAGAAGCTGATTATTAACTCGAATTTCAAAAGCAGGAACGTAAAAATCACGGTCTTTATAAATAGGGATAAAATCTGCCATTAGTCTGTCCTCCGTCGGTCGATATCCACTTGGATGGGTGGAATTTCTAAGATTCTTCCGGGAAGAATTCGACGCGGGTCGTCTATGTCATTGGCTTCGGCAATACGTCGCCAGTCTGCGGGGGTATCATATTCCTTAGTAGCTATTTGGTCGAGACGTTCTCTTCGTTTGATTACCCTCGCTTTGGTGTGATCGGCAGAATTTAGCCTTCTGACCATTTGTTCGAGGGTTTGATACTCGCGCATTTTTACTGTTAACCGCGCCCGCAAAGGAATCCCTTCAGGGCTAAACAGAATAAATTTGCGATCCATACTTTCGACAGTTCCTACAAACCAATAGGGAGCTTTGGAAACATTTTTACCAACTCCTAATGGCTTTAAAATATTATCAATGGGGGGTTTAATATCGCTAGTTTTTCCCCAAGAAAATCGACAGCGAGGAATTGCATGAGTATTGGGATTCTGTTTGACCAGTTCATAAAATTTATCAATACCACTAAATTTGTCTGCACCAGAAGTTGAACTATATTCTGTAGTGACGCTTTTTGCTCCTTCAGCCATACCTTCATCAGTACTATCAAAAAATAATTCAAATGATAGGGTTTCTGTCCCACCGCGAATGAATTGTTGTAGGGGAGCATCCAATCCCGGAATGGCAATCTCTACAAATTGGGCAGTTTTATTAAAAGTCAATTCGGTAGGGTTAAATTGTACTGTTATTTGGTCTTTTGTTTCCAGATTTTCAAAGTAAGCTTTTGATAGTTCCATAACTAATTGCAAATAAAAAAATGTTAAAAACGACCATAATTCGTCAGACAGAATTATTTACACTTCTGGCGAAGGTAATTAATTCTGTCTGACTACTTACGCTGTACGACTATTACTAATATCTCCCTCAGAACGCGATTTTTCTTGCTCATACATTTCCTGTTTCAAACGCATCATTACCGCTTGAATAATCTTTTCCATCATTGCTTCATTAAACGTATTATTACTATCGACTAAATTCAGATTGCTGTTGAGCGTTCCAATTGTTACTGGCATTTTCTAACTCCAAAAATTATTAATTTTCAATTTAAAACAATTCGCCAATGGCTGCTCCCACGCGAGTGAAAGACTTGCCAACTTCTCTTAAAGCAATACTGACTGGTAGTGGTTTCCATCCTTGATGGATAATTTCCAACGTTTCAATTGCTACTTGATTTTGGGCAGCATTCAAAGTAGGTCCTGTCCACTTTAATGGCAGTCCTTTTTGAAAAGACCAGATTCTCACAGCCTCTTGCGACTCATCCAATAAAGTAACTAATCCATCCAAGCGTTTACCCCGACCGTTGACGTAATCAAAATGCCACTGCCACAATTCTTGAGAAAAAGTTATCCCGCGTTTGAACACAATATTTGAGTAGGTCATCCGCGTTGGGAATTTGTGGACAAAGCGATTTTCGCCACCTTCGGAATATTCTTCTATCTGTAAAGTGCCTTCTAAGCCACTACATTCGCTAAACCCTCCAGCAATCACTAAGTCAGAAGAAAGCAAAGCTTTTTCTAAAGTGCTATCTCCTATCAGCTTGGCCAGAGAACTAGATGTGCGAACTAAAGAAACGTAAAAATTAAATGCGGGAACTGGATCTGATCTTTTACCTGTTGCCATAAAATTACCGCTCCACAATTTCAAGTTCTTCAACCGTGCGCCCTACCCGAAAGACAATGAACTCAGCCGGATGAGTGGGAGCAACGCCAATATCAGTAATAATTTTGCCTTGATTGACAATTTCAGGGGGATTATTGGTGTCATCGCATTTGATGTAAAAAGCTTCTTCTGGGCTGCTACCTGCTAATGCACCCTGTCGCCAGATAGTCTCTAAAAAGCCAGAGATGCTCAGAATCAGCGATCGCCTTAAATTTAAATCATGGGGTTCAAATACTGCCCATTGGCTTGATTCATCTACTGCTTCTTCAATCATCGACATCAGACGACGAACATTGATATAACGCCAATCAGGGTTACTGCTAATGGTTCTAGCACCATAAACGCGAATCCCTCGACCAGGGAAAGCCCGCACACAGTTGATTCCTTCAGGATTTAAAATTGCTTGCTGGTCATCGTTAATGGCAACAGTGACATCTTCTGCCCAGAATAACTCCCCATTGGCAGGAGATTTATGCACCCCAACGGTAAAGTCAGAACGAGCATAAAGTCCTGCGATATGTCCACAGGGGGGAATAGTTCTGACTGGATTTCCTCGTAATTTCAAAGGATCAACCACTCGCACCCAAGGATAGTAAAGGGCTGCAAAACCTCGCTCAGAATCAAAACGCGATCGCCATTCTAAAATTTCAACAAGATTCAAAGATTGCTCGCTTCCAGAACGTAACACTGCATCCAAAATTGCTACTCGGTCTTGGTGACGTTCGCAGTGTTCGACTAAGACACGTTGAATTGTGAAAATTTGCGCTTGAGAAAATAAGGGTGGTTGTTCTAAAGTTGGAAAAATTTTAGGTTTTGCTGCTGGTAATTCCCAGGATGTAGGCAAACAGGGATCAAGAGATGGTTCGGTAACAGGAGGCGCATCAGGTACAAGTACAGGTCGAATATGAATATCGGGAAGGCAAACAATCCCCACCGCATCAACTCCATCTAGCACACTTAATCCTTGGTGATCGCTAGCAAGGGGGTCTAAAGTACCGATAAAATCATTGGGAGTTAATGATGTGACTCCATCCTGTCCGTCAATTAAAAAGCCAATCTGATTTGTTAACTTTGATTGAATCGCATTGGGCAACAGATTGGCAGTGAAAATCGTTGCAGGTGGCAATAAATCTTCTACCTGAACCCATTGGGATCGTGCAGTGCGATCATCTCCTTGATTAATCAACCGCACAAAATATCTTTGGTCATCGGGATTGAGGGAGAGATTAGAAAATATTTCTCGTTCGCGGCGATCGCGTATTACTGTGATGGAGAAACTCAGTTTACTAGGACGTACTTGAGTGAGTGCGATCGCAATTTTATTGCCCCAAATTCCCTCGTTATCAGCCGTCACCCGCAATATATCTGTATTGTTACTGCTTTTGAGAACAAGAGACGCTTTGGTTGCCGTTACCCCAGCAATGCGGACAATAAAACAGGTACGCCCACCATTTTCAAAAAAACCTTTGACAGCGTAAGCTAAAAAGCTATAAGGTAAGAAATTACCGAATTTTGCCTGAAAATGCCGCCAAGAGTCAATCTGCACTGCCTGATTCAAAGGGCCACGTTCTGCTAATCCCACAAATCCAGCAATATCAGTCCGAATTCGTCTAATTACTGGCGGTGCAGCATCTTGAAATTCAAAATAGACTCCGGGGGTAAGATATTCAGGCATTTACTCCTCCTTGACGATTAAGAAATCGCCGGAAATATTAGTTTTAATCCTTCATGTACTAATTCCACAGTTTCGACGGCTACATCGTTAGTTTTGGCATTAAATGGGCCACTCTCCCATTTACTAATCCATGCTTCCTCAATCTTCCACCGCATTACGACATCGCGGTTTTCATCAAGCAAGATAATTTCTGCACTGCGTCTTTCTGGTTTACCTTGGATGACGCTGTTACGCCATTTCCACAATTCCACGTTGTTGGTATAACCGCGTTTGAGGACGATATTGGTGTACTTTCGCAAACCTGAAAGTTTGCGGACATTCATTACCAGATCAGCACCTTCACGGTAATCAATCATGTCAGTATCAGTGGTTAAACCACTACACTCCATGAACCCAGCACGAGTAATGCGATCAATTTCTACCAAAAAATTAAACTGTTGGTACGGGTCATCTCTTTTCCCACTGTCCGCCACGATTTTAGTCCTCCTTGTTGTTTACCCTTCATCAACTGACGAACCACCTACCCACTGACCAATTCGGAAAATCACAAATTCCGCAGGTTTAACCGGAGCAATACGTACTTCAACGATCAAACGACCGTTATCGATATCATCTTGGGTCATAGTAGTGCGATCGCATTTGACAAAAAATGCTTGTTCTGGAGTCAACCCCATCAATGCTCCGTTACGCCAAACTGTAGTTAGGAAGGCACTAATGACTCGAATTACCCGCGCCCATAATTGCTCGTTATTGGGTTCAAATACTACCCATTGAGTACCAATATCAATGGAGCGTTCGATAAAGATAAACAGTCGGCGCACGTTAATATACTTCCAATCAGAATCGCTAGAGAGAGTACGCGCACCCCACACCCTCAATCCTCGATTATTTTCCCGAAAGTTACGCAATACGTTGATATTGCGCGGATTTAGAATATCTTGCTGCTCTTTAAAAAGCTTAAATTCCAAATCGCTGATACCCCTAATCACCTCGTTAGCCGGAGCTTTGTATACGCCCCGTTCAATGTCATTCCGAGCATAAATGCCTATAACATGACCGCTAGGCGGGATAGAAACATAGCTGGTAATGCGCGGATTATCTGGAAATGGGTCATTAATCCGTAACCAGGGATAATAAATAGCGGCATACTTGGAATCATACAAACCCCGTTGCACCTGAACATCGGCAAGATTGCTGCCGATCTCCGAGTCCATGACGGCGAAACGATAGCGCATCAATTCGCAGTGGTTAATCAAAGTCTCTTGGACTTGTGGACTGGTGCGCCCCGGAATAGCAACAATACTAATTTCGTCGATATTCTTGAGGACAAATAGACCTTGACGATCCTTGGGATCAACTGCATCTGCACCAAGGTAGGTAGAATCTGTAATATCATTAATTTTGTCATCGCCATTGACTAAGGGAAGACCAACTACCAGACGACGACCGTCAGATAAAATCTTCCAAATCAAATCTGGCCCGATGCGAATGTTGTTTTCGGCGGTAGTGCGATCGCTAATACTCAAAACACCCGTGTTTTTGTCAGATAAAGCATCCTCCACCCGAATTAGATTCGATTCGCCCTCTGTACGTCCATCTGCACGGCGTGGTGTAGTCGCTTCTTGGCGATAAATTGCCCCAATAACTTTTGTCACATAGCGGCTGTGGCGCGGGTCTGTAGAAAGATGCCGATGGACTTCACTTCCTAACGTTCTGGGTTTTCCAGTCAGTGGATTATTTTGAATATATTTAATCGTCAATCGAAATTCTCTTGTGCGTGCTTTAGTCCCTTTAGAAATAGGCACTGTATGGGGAGCAGACAAAGTAACAGTATTGCCATCAATACTGACAACTTTTCGTCCCTGAGGGTAAAGTGTTTGAGATTTCTGCGCGAGTCCCTGGATAGCTGTTTGATAAGCCAATTCATCTGATAGTTTGAGCAACTGAGCCTGATCTAGCTCTGAGATTACTCCCTGAAAGAAGAGAAGTTTTTGGGACTCATCATAGCGGATTTGGGATTTCAGATCGTTAGGAAAAGTGAGTTTTGGAGGTAAATCTGTTAGCGTTTGCGATACTTCCAGTTGCAAAATACTTCCCTGTTCGATCCCAAAAATTGAAGCAAGAGTAAGTTTTAAACTACTGGGATCGGGATCGGCAGTAGCGATCGTATCTAGAATAGGACTATCGTCTTCTATCTCAATTTGTAAGCTATTTCCCCATATTCCCCGATCAATTGCTTGAACTCGCAATAATGGCGATCGCTCAAAAACTTCAATTCCGTGATTGTGGTCGGAGGCTAAACCTGGGTAATCACCTCCTCCTGGCGTACTTTCCTCTGTATAGTCTTTGATTTCAATTAATTTAAAATCTATTGGTTTACCCAGTATTTTATACTCAACTGTTGGAGAATTTTGATTACCAATTTCGACGATATCGTTTTCAGCAAAAACTGCATCATCTGCTACCATCACATGTTTTTGTTTGGCAGACAAAGATTGGATGAGAAACGATAACTTACCTGATGTTGGTGTTCGTGTCACCAGAACAGCAGGACTAGGATTGGGATGATTAAAAGAGAGGGGACGATTCAGTTTAACTTTTGAATCTTTGGGATCTTCAATAATCTGGCAATACTCTACTGTCTCTGAAGTCGAGTCACCTATCCGAACATATTGACCTTTAGCAAGATTAACTATACTGTTGAGGGTAATTGTTTGGTCTCCTGCTGAGGCTGGTTGTTTTAAAGTTGTGTCCAATCCATTTGTAGTTACATCAGGGAAAGTAACTAGTGTAATCGGCTCAGTACTAAGGTGGTTAAAAACAGCTTTGAACTTTAGATTGAAGGCTATTGGAAAGTTAGACTTAATCCGAGCTAAGACATGATATTCACGCTCTGTATTTTCTCCAATTTGAATAATTTTCTCTGATGAACCGCCCCAACTAGCATCTGGATTTTTCAAAAATAAAATAGCTGAACCAGCTTTAGCTTCCTGTTCTAATTCATCAGGCGTGCCAGCAAGTACAAATGTTACTAGCTTTACTTCTTCAGTTTTTGAATGCTCGAAAGCTAAAGGATGGCGTAGAGTTACACTCGTGTCATTAGGATCGGCCGGAACTGAAGCAACTATAGCAAATTCTCTGGTATTGCTACTCGTGCTAGCAATTCTTAAAACGCTATCTGCTTTGACGTTTTCTCTTGATTCTAAATTAATTCTTGATTCACCAGGCGATGACTCGCTCTTTAACGTCGTTGACAAATTGTTTGGACTAGCGGAATCGGTTGCGGTAACTTCTTCAACTTTTGTTTTACTGTTATGGCTAAAATAGAGAGGAACACGTAAAGTTCGGACACCTGCGGTTGATGTTGATGATGGCGGATCTACTGCCTGAACATATTCAGAAAGTTCCTCATCATTAAGTCGTAAATATTTGTCGCTAATTGAACTGGCATCGCTTTCTAGTAAAAGAAGTTTGTGTCCTTTAAATGCATTAACAGCTAGCCTTCTGACGGCATCAGTTGAATTCCCGCGATCGAATAGTAAGGTTTTCGCAAATTCAGCTTTTTCTGGCAGCACTCGCACAATATATAAGCGTTTGCCCCCATTTGTAAAGAATCCTTCTACCGTATGGGGTAGATACCATTTATGATCGGTGTATTGCCGATAGTTGAGATACCCCCCAAACTGACGTTTAAAATCGGCAAAACCAGTTACCAATGTGGCTACATTCTCCGGTCCCCATTCAGTCACCCCCACCATTCCCGAAGTGCTGGTACTAACACCCTCAATTGGCTTTGGACCCGTATCTACTTCTTCTACATATACACCAGGGGCAAGATATTCTGGCATGGATCGTCTCCTTCATGTAACGAATAGATTGAAAAATGAAGATTAATTTAGTCGATGGAATCAGGATGGAAGTAAATAAAAATATTCTTCGTGCATCGATCGCTCAAAATCAATTGCTAAAGGTCGGTCAAGGATAGATTTGAAGCCAGTTGCCGAGCAACTAATGGTTGCAGGATTGGTTGCAGTAATTATGAAAGCTTGGAGTTTAGTAGGATCGCTCGTGTCTTGAAACGAATATCGCCCCTTGCGTTCTACATTAGTACTGGTGAGTGTGGTAAAGGTATTGCTTCCCTGCTGGATTTTGACCGTTGCATTTGGGATACCCATTCCTGGATTATCTACATCAAATACATACCCACGAATAAACACTGGCTCGGCGGGTAGTAGCACTAAAATAGTTGAGGTAGATGTAGGAAGTTCCTTGGAAATGGGTTGTTCAAAGTTCCAACCTTTGGGGATAGTAACAGTGAGTGATTTCTCAGCCAATCCCTGCTGAAATTGAGGGGAAGTCGCCCTAATGCTGAGATGCAGTTGATAATTTTTTAGAGCAAGTTCTGGAAACAATAATTCCGGTCGCCCAGACAGGACAAATGTGCCATCACTCAAGCTCTTGTCAATTACCAAAGATTCTTGAACGGTGATTTTAACTGTGCCAATCACTGGTTTGCCGGTTCCTTCGTACAGGATCTTGCCCGTCAATAAAGCAATTTGTTCAATCACATCTGGGGCGACTATCTTCATCACTATCACACTCCAGTTATCTGAGTAAATTGAAGTTGTTTACGCCGCACCTGCTCTGCTCCAGTTTCTCGCTCAGAGTCGATATAAACTACTTTCACTTCATAAGACACTGACAAGTAATAGGGTCGCATAAAACTGCTCCATAACTTCGTCATATCTTCCATTGAAATAGGATTCAAAATAATCCTGAGTTCTTCGGCAGTATTTTGAAGAACTCCTTTTAAACCAGTCCCTTTGACAGTCGCATGGTCGTAGAAAATCTGCATAACTTTACCCAGCAATTTGTGGGCATTTTTAGAGGCTTCATCATCATCACCATCCTTCATCAATGGAGTAATTATGTAAAAAAGGTTTAAAGCTAGCGGGGGATAATGTAGGCGATTACCATTCCTGGATTCCAGCGCACAGTTTTTGACTTCACTATTCTCAACTACACGGTAAAGAAATAATGAGAGATTATTTTCAGTAGGTACATTATCTGTCATCAACTGGTGCGGTGGCTGGAAGGAGATCCGTTGAGTCGGATTAGAGTCAAGTATTTGAAAGGAAGTTGTGTCAAGATTGTCAGCAATCAGCGATCGCAAGGTTTCATCAACAGCATGGATGACCGGATACTGGCTCATTGAAAGCCGTCCTCCTCAGCAGCAAAGTCTCTAGGAAAATGGAAGGGTTTCTTAATCTGTATTAATATTGGCATTCAACCCCACCTACAAGTCACTCGTTCTATCTAACTCATTTCTGGTAGTCAATTCAAACTAGCTCATTTGAACTAATCTAATCGTGTAACTTGTGCTGAATTGGTTGCAGAACTATTCTATTTACTAGTATTTTTGTATGCAAGCTACTTAACTTGCCTAAACAAGGTTAAGTGAGTAACCAGTCATTCGTGAGAGGTTAAGATGACCTTAATTTTGTCAATTAGTAATTCTTAAAATTTCAGGAAAGCGGAGGTATGAAGTTAACTTTTTTATTTAACTTATGGGGCAAGAATGAATGATGCGTATCAAGATGACGCATAGACGCATAGACGCATAGACGCAAAGCGGCTTGCCTTTGGCATCGCCTGCCAAAAACTGTGTTTCCAACCCTGATTTTTTGCCATTTTCTAAGTACTATTGCTTATTGACAAATGCTAGCCAGTGATTAAACAAGGTTAAAAACAGCAAATAAATTTATAACTTGTCTTTCATGAGCAAGAAAGATGATGATTGCTTCATCAGCTACCTTTTCTGTCAAATTCAGCCAGCAGCGCTATGCCTGTGTTTTAGATCCCACCTTAGCTTTATCTAAGTATGGTCTGCTCTTAGTCAAGCAGCTAGGAACGGTGATGGATATTTGGTTAGGGCGTGAGTTCTGGAATATTATTGACAATACTCGTTTCTACTTAGACCATCCGGAATTATTGATCCTGCCAATGGCTTCTTGTTCCAGTCCTTTGGACAGACAACTATCTATTTCACAGGACACGCTCCAAGCATTGCAGCAGTGGGAGCAAATGGGCAAACAAATTCTGACAGATTTAAAACTCTTCCGCATCGGAGAGCGACCTGAAGAGTCTTTTCTGCCAAGGGGAATGGGGACAGAAATCATCTGGTACTATGAATCCCTAGCCCGTTCTCTGGAAGCTCAAGCGTCAAATACCTTTGATGCCAGTGAAGTGCTAACCTCAGCTTTTCGGGATACAGTTGCCCTAGCTGCGGCTATAGGTTCTACGCTCATCCTGACGCATCAATTTCCTCCCGCTACAGCAGAAACTCTTCCTCCAGGTATTTGTATGGCTCTCACTAGTTGGCAAATCCCCTGCCAACTAGTGACCCTCCAAGACGAAATGGCTACTCTTGAGCGTAACTATTGGCGTCAAATTTTCGTTCAAGCTGGTCTTGCCAAGTTCTTGTGGGCTGGACTTCATCTGTCAGTACTCCATCTGCTAGTACCAGCAGCTTCCCAATCGGCAAGTTTACCCGATCGAGAATATCAATCTTCTAAAAATCAAGATTCCGCAAAATTGCCCCACGCAGAAACTAATTTTTGGCAAGGAAGCCAAGGTTTTTGGTATCAACTATGAAAAATTTTAAACTTTCTTGTCAACATTGCAATTTTGGCGACTTACACCACAATTGTTGTCATTCACATTGTGATCTTAGTCAGCAATTACCGATTAATAAAGGAGTCTTGGTGACGTAGTTGTCCTGCTATTTCTATACTAAAAACGGGTTGGAGCTTTACTTTTAAAATCGCTAAGAGATTAACAACAGTCCAAATTAATCTTGTTTACCTATACAAAAGTCAAGCAATCATCCGTTTTTAGGATAATTTCTCTCCCTTTGAAGCGGGAATCAAAATTTAGATGAACAAACGCACATTTGAATGACACAGAAAACAACACGATTAAACATAAATAATGAGTGATTAGGAATTGTTTCTATGAACCAGAATTTATGTTCTGATTAATTAGCAAAGAACAGCGATAGACCATTGCTGCACGGCTTCCAACACCGAGCTTAGTAAATATCCGACGTAGATGGGCAGAAACTGTCCATTCACTAATTTTTAGTTGTTTGGCAATATGTTTGTTTTGCTTTCCTAATGCAACGAGAATTGCTATCTCCAGTTCTCTTTCTGTTAAAATGTGTGTTGGATCTGTTTCTTTTTCAGTTGACGTTGGTTCAGTTTGTAAAATTGCATATGATTGTTGATTAAGCTCAAATTGACCTACTTTCTTAAACTGTGGAGATTGTAATTCATTTTCTATGTGGTTGTTGACAACAGTAATTGAGTAATAATTGTTGTCTAAATAAAGCGCACCAACAATATCAATAGGGATAGCAAAATCTAGTTTTTGAATAAGAGAATTTGCCAAGGTGGGTTCTATCATAAAAATCTTTCTCATTCCAAAGTAGAGATTGATCATTATTATGATGTTAAAATCAACTTAGTTTAGATTAAAAAATATTATAGTGTGTAATGTTTTATAACAGAAGCTATAAACGAGATTAAAAATATATTGGAACGTGATGTTAAGATATATCAAGCTGAAAAAGCAGTTTATAAAACAATCTTTTTCTCCTCTTACCTCGTTTGAACAAAGATTATGAACGGAATGGCACTTGTCACTGTAAGGATAAGGTGAGCAACTTTGAAAGTATAACTTGAGCAACTAACCAGCCCAAAGGGTTTAATTGCGTTGGGAGTTATTAGTTGTAAATAGATTTTGAAACAATAACCTGAGCAAAGGTTCTGTTTTGTAACCGTAACCTGAGCAAACATACTTATGCAGGATATCAAGCAACTTAAATTTTCCTTTTAAGCCCTGAAAGCTAGAAATAGCAAGAGTTTAGCAGCAGATTCTATTTTCAATAACTTTATTTTAATGACAATAAACCATGAAAGAATAAGACTTTGAGATAGGCGGATATAAAAGCGATCGCTCTGTCGAAAAAGAACTCAGATCAAGCAACAGAGGTATTTTCACTCTTTATGTTTACTGTCTTTACTTTGGGACGTATAAGTAGGTGGGCGGAAAAATTTACAACTATGTAACGAAAAGTTAAGGAGAATGATTAGAGTTAAATTTTACACGCTTTGTACTGTAGTTACCTTTTTCTCCTCTAGCTTGAACACCATCAATTACGGCATAAGCAAGTTCTAATTCATCATCAAATATTTGCCCAGATAGCTCATCTTTTTTCAGGTGTTGCCATTCCAATTCAATTGGATTCATCTCGGAGCAATACTTGGGTAAAAAGAAGATGTACAAACCCATCTGTTCCCACTTTGACCATAGCTTTTGTACCTCAAGGCATCTATGTATTGGTCCGTTATCCTGCACAATTACCCTTATGCGTCCCAATTCCGATGCCTCTTGTGCTTCTTTTTCCATCATTTCGATATAAGACTTGCGGTTAACATCCCCAATCACCAAACCATAAACAAAGCTTATTATTGGTTGGAGAAACCCGATAATACTTAATCTACGACCTCGACGCTTTGTTTGTTCTAAACGTTTTTGCTCACCCCTGAAATAATAGGTATAACCCGGTTCACTCCACATACAAAACCCTGATTCGTCTAGATATTTGGTTCTTCCGCTACTTTTATGGCGAGAATCAAAATCAATTAGATTTTAACAACTACAATTTAATATAAACAATGGTTAAAATTTAGATATTGCAGTAGTTCGCGAACTTTCAAATATTATTAAATATAACTGATGTTACAATATAAATTGTAATCTACCAAAATCTTAGGCGATCGCTATGAAATTTCCTGTAGAGGAAATACTGAATCTTCCCGAGATGAAAGTGTTAGATTGTCAAGAGATCGAAGGTATAGGAATAGTTATAACAATAGAAAAATCTGTGAACTATTGTAGTTGTCCTACCTGTGGAAGAATCACTCAAAGTATACATCAAAATCATTGGCGAATGATTCATGATTTACCCTGGAGTGAAAAAACAGTTTTATTAAAAATAAATCGTCGCCAATTCAAATGTAATAAATGCAAGAAAGTCTTTAGTGAAAAACTAGATTTTGTTGAAAAGAATAAAACATATACTAAGAGACTAGCGGTTGATATAGTGCAACAAGTATTAGATAGCAACATTCATAGCGTAGCAGAAAGGAATGATTTGAGTGATGAAGAAGTTGAATCAATGTTAAAAGGTCAAGGTTCGCAAATATTAAATATAAATTTAAATCAAGTAAAGAGATTAGGCATAGATGAAATAGCTTTGGTGAAAGGTCAAGGAAATTATTTAGCAGTATTAGTAGATTTAGACACTCATAAACCCATTGAAATAGTCAATTCCAGAAGAATGGAAGAAATACGGAAAGTTCTTATAGGTTGGGGAATTCAGGTACTTGAACAAATCGAAGAGGTCAGTATTGATCTCTGGTTACCCTATAAAAATTTAGTAGAAGAATTGATGCCTAATGCTAATATAACTGCTGACAGATTTCATGTTATGAAACAAGTCAATGATGAATTAGATGCTATGCGTAAAGCTGAAAAGAGAGCAGCAATGTCGCTAGAAAATAAATCAGAGAAAGATAGAATATTGGAGGGATTAAATAAAAGCAAATATAGCTTCATTAAAAATGAAGATTCTTTAAACGATAAGCAAAAAGAGAAGTTGAAATTTGCTCAGGAAGTTTCACCGATTTTAGCTAAAATGCACAAATTGAAAGAGGAATTTAGAGACATATTTGAATCAACTATATCTTGGGGAGACAGCATAATTAAGTTATTAGATTGGATGCACGATGCACTTTCATATTTTCCGAAAAGTATAGGTACAATGGTTAGATGGTTTGGTGAAATAGTAGGCTATTTTGACGGGAGAACCACGAGTGGTACTGTAGAGGGAATTAATAATAAACTTAAGTTAATTAAAAGACTTGGATATGGCTTTCGTAACTTTAGCAATTTTCGATTACGCAGTTTATTAAACTGGCATTTTAGTATTAATTCTCCATAAAAGTAACCGAAGAACCAGATATTTAAGGTCTATTTCTCCTGCCGCAGCAGATAACTCCAAGATGTCTAGGTCTGCTTGTTTCCTCGCTTTTGCAATCGGGTCTTGTTTTCTTTTATGACTTTTTCTTGCCCGTTTCCAATTGACCCCCTTTTTTTGAGTACCCGTCTTAATCTGTCAGGACTCAGTTGCACGTTACGTTGTGTCTTTAACTTCTCTGATAATTGGGAACTATTATATGTGCGTGGCTCAACTCTTAAACATTCTTCTAAAAATACGATATCCTCTTCTTTCCACTTAGGTTTTAACCCTCGACCCGGTAATTCCCAAAGACTCTCTAAACCCTGCTTTCTCCATTTATGCAAAACGTCTCTAACCGTTTGCTTATCCCAACCAAAATGGGCTGCTATTTTTTCTACATACCAGCCATGTGCGTTTAGCCTGATTACTTCTGCTCTATCTTTAACCTTCTGTGACACCTCCTCTGTTCTTAGATTTAACAGAGTTTGGTCTTGCTCACGAGTTAGAAATACCCTTAAACGAGCGCCCATATATAAGTCACCTCATGTAGATGCATTCTCCGTATTTACTTATCGTTACATAGTCCGGTTTTTTTATCCCGGATTTCTCACAAACAATAAAAAATCCATTCACAGCACTCGAACTAAGACATTTTTTTGATACATCATCAATTGGAAATTAAGTGAGTA
>NZ_JBALEQ010000099.1:0-6135 GCF_036917775.1 Nostoc sp. | reverse complement strand
TTAGTTTGGTGTCTGCTTCTTTTGAACTCTAACTCTTTGATGTCAATGGGTTTTACTTTCTTGTAATTTGCGATCGCCCCGTGGTCGATTACAATGGAAGAATGAGTTTTAATAGGAATTATGACCGATCAGCAAAAGGAATTATTAAAATAGGTTTTGGTGATTTGAGATTTTCTTGTTGGCAAACTGTGTCCTCAATCATGATTCAACGAAATCCTAGACCTAATGCTCGCGCCACAACAGTTTATAATTTTCAACAATATTCACATCTTTATACTGCAATAACAGGGAAGAAGCTGAACGGCAATTCCCTAGATGTACTATTAGATATTGCTTTAGAAGAATGGATTGAGAGATTATAGAAGATTAGAAAAATTTCTAAAAATTCTGTTTTTCGTATTCATGTGGATCTTCACCTTAAATATAAAAATTTAGTCTTCCCGCTCCGTACAATATGACAAACTTTTGTCTCGTAAACGCTCAATTATTGAGGCTATTAATGACCAACTCAAAAATATTTCTCAAATTGAGCATTCAAGACACCGTAGTCCCGTTAATTTTTACGTCAATGTTTTGTGCAGATTAATTGCTTATTGTCATCAACCTAAGAAGCCTTGCCTACATCTGGACTGGGCTTTACCTTCTTATCTTTAACTAGAACTCAGGTTAATTAAATAGCAATACTCTGAGGAATTCGGGAGGGTAAGAGATAGGTATAAGGTTTTTGACATGATTTAACAAGAGCGGTATTTCGATCAGAGATTTTGCATTCCATTTCAGACAATTGTTTTTGAAATTCTGTAAATACATTCTTGTCTAATTCATCTTGAAAAGGATTTTCCAGGGTAAGTAGACTCTTGCTGGTATAAGGAGGAGCTAAACTCAGAGTTCTAACTAAGACAATTTGTTTGAGGGTTTCCCATCGATTTGGTAATAATTGAACTACATCTAGTTCTTGAGAACCATCCCCAGATTTGACTAGATAGCTTAAAGGCTGGTAAATCGCAAAAGCCATACTCGGAATCCAACCAACATTGTTATATTGGGGGAAATTTACAGCCGCATGTTGAGTTGTAGCAGTGAAAATTATGGTAGTGACAATTTCAATAAAGCAATCCAGATTATTCAATGTTCCTGTTAATTGCTCGGAATGTTTGCAAGAAAGTAGACCTTTCAAATTTCCTGCTTGAGGAGAAATCAACTCATTTTTCCAAGCTTGAAGTTGCTCGTCTTGTTCTAGACTCTGCGGATCTGGATAATGTCCTTTCAAGATATTACTAACATACTCTTGGATTGTATCCCAGGCTAATAGAGCATCGTCACGATAATAGTAGCCTGGTATATCCTTAACATCTCGCGCTTCCAAATCATAAGGTAAAGCTTTCTTGTAAAATTCCCAAGGTTCTCCTTGATAGCTGGTGTTTAGCCCTTCTCCCGTGTAAGCTCTGTGCAAAAGTTCATTCGAGCCAGTGTAACCCAAAGCTCCTGTAACATCAAAAAAACCACCTCTACCTAAGAATAAGATTCTCGCCATGAAATTCATGACTATTGTATTGAAAAAGTGTGGTTTTAAGAGTTGATAAAGTATATGGTCTTGTGAAAGTGTTCTGTATGTACTAACAGTACAAATTTCTACGATCAGATGGGTTTCATATAAATGAGATACAACCCCTTGATAAGCCGCATCTATTGCTGATACCACCATCTTAGCAGCCAACCATGATTGAGGTGATGATTTGGGAGTCCAAATTGGGTTAGATGTATTGTTATTTGATTCGAGTTTTTGCTGTACTTGGATAGCAACAGGAACCAATTTTTTTTGGTCATTTACATATAGTAAACAGAGGGGAGCATAGGCATATTTTCCTATTTGATCCTGTTGTCCAGGATTGAGAATCCCATCAAACAATTTGTAGTCCACCAGATAAAGGCGATTATTCATGAAAGCTGAAGCTAAAGTAAAATCATTACCTAAGACTGGTTTGAGGATTTCCTCTGTGACAGGAAATTTTCCACTTTCAGATATATCTTCTGGTTGACACTTTCTTAAGAAAGCTGGATTAAGTCCATTAAGTCGCTGCTCCCCAAACGTTTCGTCTTTATGCCAATCCTGGGCTATTTTTGGTTTCGGTAAGAATGTCCAAGGTTGGAAAAAGCTATGGAAATCTTGCAACTTGTTCCAGTTATTCAGAGTGGAGAAAAAACTTAATAGTCCTAAATCCGCTGTCCCTAGAAAAATCTGTTTTCCTTGGAAAATCTTTTTAGCAACAAAAGCAATTAAATGGATAAATTGGGCGAACATTAAACCCAATACAGATGTCAAAGTAACAAAGTTAAATATAATTATTTTCCAGGGTGTGAATCCTTCTCCTTTAGGAAGTCCTACAACATAAGGAGGGGCACCAATATATCTTTCTTCTTGCTTAATCCACTGATATTTTTCTTTACCAGAGTTACTATTTCTACTTGGCATAACTTGTCTACATCCTCTAATTGTTGTTCTATTTGCTGTGCCATCTCTTCCACCAGTTTTGTGACGCTGGTTGGAGTCTTTCCCCAATTTTTTGGCGGTATCTGTTCTAAATGAGTAACGCGACCAAGTTCCATGTCGCTTAATTTATCGGATTTTGGGACAATTTTTAGCGATCGCTTTCCTACCCCCTGAACGCTTACGTTTTTTGGTAATAGAATATTAATGCAGTAAAATTACTGTGTAAATAGAACAATTACGCGGTTGTGTCCAAAAAATGTTGAGAGCAGGGGTCAGTGTATATACTGATGCTGATGCAGTCAACTTTCGCTTTCGCAATCCACAAGATCCCCATCCCTATCAAACCCGTGCGGATCTGGTGGAATCACTTTGAATTTGCGATAAGGAATATCAGGACAATTCAAATCAGCTAAATTTGGTGGAATGAAAATATCTGGGTAAGCCCCATCGCATTACTGCATCTGCTCCCACGTGGTTGTTCCTTGATTTGCTTTTTGGCTGCGTCTGAAATCTCAAGACATCACGATTAAAATTGATTCCAAAAATCCAGCTTTTTGAGTTTAGTATTAGCTTATCATTATGATTTTATCTGCCAAACTTTAACAGATTTGTCACCACTACCGCTGTATAAAATTTTGCCATCACTACTTGTTGCCAGTCCATAAATTCCACCTGCGTGTCCGGTAAGCTCCATGACTGATTTTGCTGTTTTGATGTCGCGTAATATGATTTCTCTGCCTAAACCACCAGCAATAAATGTCTTGCTATCGGGACTTATAATTAACGCATCGATACTCGTACCCAAAGATAAATCATGAACTAGCTTTCCTGTTCTCAAGTCCCAAGCTTTGAAACCTTTACCATCTGTGCTTCTAACTCCACCAGATTGAAAACTATCGTCGTATCCACCACATAAGAGCATTTTCCCCTCATTACTAACAGCAAGCGTAATCGGGGCTGATGCACGCTCGCCCCCGCTGATTAGGTCTTCTTTTTTGGGCAGTGGTGGGGTAAAGCTGCCTATTTGTTTACCTGTTACCAGACTCCAAACCCGAATTCTTCCCCCATTTTCACCTCCGCTTAAGAGAGTTTTACCATCAGGAGTAATTGCAAGTGCTGTTGTTTCTGCTTTGAGTATCAGGTCGATTTTCCGAGTTTTGAGATTCCGAAATTTGATAGTGTTATCGCCGCTACCACTGATTAAAGTTTGTCCGTCTAGGGTCAACAACATTGCTTTCACCCCTGTTTTTTCTGAAATAGTGCGAACTTCTAAGCCTGTTTGCGTATTCCAAAATTTTATAGTGTTATCCAAACTGGTACTAATTAAAGTTTGCTCATCTGGAGTCATCACTATTGATTTAATGTCATCACGGTGTCCAGTTAAAGTGTGAAGCAATGCACCTGTAGTAGCATTCCAAAGCTTGATTGTTTTATCATCGCTACCACTAGCAAGAACTTGACCGCTAGCGGAAAGGGTTAATGCACGCACAGGTGCAGTGTGTCCTGATAAAGTTAGTTTCAACCGCTTTGGTTGTTCAGTATTTGTGGGAGTATTAAGTGTATTTGCTATCCCGGGACGAGTAGCAATCATGCTAAAAGGTATAGGCAGGAAAAAACTAAGTAACGTTAGAGTTTTAAATAGGATGGGTAATTTCATGGTGATCTTGTTGAAACTGTAAGGAGTCAAGTTAATAAACCTTGTTTTCTAATGTCACTAGCAAATCTTTTCTTTGTTCCCTACTATTAATTCAATGAGTCTACTTTCTATTCCAGAAAAATTGACAGTTTTCTATTGTTAGTTAACAGATTATTTTTTCCTTTAGCGATTAACTTGAGTTCAATGGGTTGAAAAGATGCTTTGAAAAGCTGAGACTCCAATAAAAAGAAAATTCAAGAGTGGTTTTGTAACACGAAAGCTCCCAAACGAATCTCTGCGCCCGATTTCCCACCAACACGCCACACAATCACTCCAATATCTTACGTCAGCACAACTTTCGGCAATAAGAGAGAGAATCGATTGGGGAGATGATAGACTATGCCCTGCTTGAGCAATGTCTACGACGGACTGTCCGATGTCGCTTTATTTATCCCCAGGTTTACAGGTTTACTCTTATCAGCACACCATCGCCAGCAACTATGTTCTGTTGGCTGCCATCACTAAAAATAATTGGTAGCCCTCTGTTGCCATCAGTTACAACTGTGGTCGCTCTTGGGCAGAACTGCGATTCCTGAAAATAGTGAAAATCCTCCTACATCTGGCTACATTATCGCTTATCTTTTTAAAGGAGAAGATTGTTCGTACTATTTGAGCAGCGTTGTATGGACAAGAATGAAAAACGAATCCTTGATTCATGGCAGATGAATGCTTCGTTATGGACGCAAGCAATTCGTCAGCAGCAAATCTATTCTCGTGCGATCGCCACTGATGCCGCTATACTCAAAGCAGTAAGCCAACTTAATCCACGAACATTCTTAGACATTGGATGCGGTGAGGGATGGTTGTCTCGACAGCTTTTTTCTTTAGGAATTGATGGATGGGGTGTTGATTTTTGTGCCGCTCTCATTGACGCAGCAAGGGATAGTGGTGATTCTCGCTTTGTTGTCTGTTCCTACTCGGATCTTGCATCACAAAGATTTAGCACCATTAGCTATTTTTCTTGCTTTATCTGCAACTTTTCAATTATAGGCGAATGCGCTCTTGATGAGATCGCCAAGGCAGGCCATAGCCTGTTAGAGTCCAAAGGCAAAATAATCATTCAAACCCTTCATCCGATAATTGCTTGCGGTGACTCTGCATACTCCAATGGATGGCGCGAAACTTCATGGCAAACAGTTTCAGATAAGCCATTTACCCTACTCCTTGGTATTTCAGAACGCTCGAATCATGGATCAACGAGTTCCATGCTTTAAATTACCGATTGTTAAATTTATATGAGCCATGCGATCCCAAAACGAACAAACCGATTTCAATTATTTTTGTCTTTGAGCGCGAATAAAGTATTAAACGCATTTGTTAATAAACATCCCCATACTGGTTTTTGTCCTCAGCTAAGTCAATCATCGGAGTTGGTAGCCTTGAGATAGTTAACTGTAACGCTTGCATTTGAGGAAAATCACGCTTAATAATTTCGATAGCTTTTCTTTGACTCTCTTGATTTTTAACTATCAGTTGTGCAGTCCCATCCCCTTGAGAACCTACGCCTTTTCCTCCAAAGATATAAGGCTTAAGTGGCTCGTGATGGAGAAGCAGATGTAGCTTTTTTGCAGTTAATTGCTCGGGACAAGCTGGAACTACGTATCGGTCAAATTCCGCTTGGGCTTTTGTCATTAAAGCTCCAAGAAGTTGGGCATCTCCGAGTTGTATTGCTTCAACTGCTGCCTGGGTAATTTCAGAGCTAATAGAACCAAAATATTTTTGGACATTTTGCTCTATTGAATTAGTAGCCAAAGGATAACACTGATTCAATCGCCTTAGTATTTCTTGTGTGTTTTTGCTCCCGCCAAGATCGACAATCACAAAAAACAAATCATGACTCACTTTCAATTCAAGGTAATCGACCACGGGGCGATCGCAAATTACAAGAAAGTAAAACCCATTGACATCAAAGAGTTAGAGTTCAAAAGAAGCAGACACCAAACTAATT
>NZ_JBALEQ010000098.1:0-38814 GCF_036917775.1 Nostoc sp. | reverse complement strand
TGGAGGTAGCCGTTCTTGAACCCAATTAAATACCCTTGCTAAGTTAAACTCTTAGTAATTAATTATACTCTCACGAGAGTAATAAAAGAGCGTTAACCCCTGGGACAACTTTCTTTGCACGTAATGTTGTCCAGAATATCTCTATAGAAGTCATCTTAAAGGTTGTCTTTGCTATCCATGAGGGAGAACGTTTCCAAAAACTCAAACAACTGATGACTGAGTTGATGGATTCCTTTGCGTCTCCCTTAGTCTCTAGCTTGCTTTTTTTTCCGTTCTTAAGAAAAGATTTAGGTGCAAGGAGTCCTTGGGGATATTTTCATCGCTTGCAGCAACAAATTGACCAATTACTCTATGCTGAAATTAGAGAGCGGCGTTCACAATACGATCCTTCCGCTAAAGATATCTTTACCTTGTTGATATCAGCGCGTGACGAAAATGGGGAGGAAATGAGCGATCAAGAATTACATGATGAGTTAATTACCCTACTGGTTGCTGGACATGAAACCACGGCAACGGCGATATCTTGGGCTTTATACTGGGTTCATAAACATCCAGAAATTCTGGAGAAATTGCTGAGTGAGTTGGATAGCCTTGGTGATTCTCCAGAACCAATGAGCATTTTCAAACTACCCTACCTTACTGCTGTTGCCAATGAAACTTTGCGGATTTATCCGGTTGCACTGTTAACTGTTCCACGCGAGGTAAAAGAATCCGTGGAATTAATGGGTTATCAATTAGAACCAGGTACTAGGGTGTATGGTTGTATTTATTTAACCCACCAGCGAGAGGATTTATACCCAAACCCCAAGGAATTTAAACCAGAAAGATTTTTAGAGAGACAATATACACCTTATGAGTTTTTCCCCTTTGGTGGTGGAGCAAGACGTTGTATTGGCGAGGCTTTGGCAATGTTTGAGATGAAGTTGGTATTAGCAACTATTCTGGCAAATTATCAGATGGAGTTAGTTGATAATCAAGACGTGAAACCACAGAGACGGGGTGTTACCGTTGCTCCTGGAGGCGGGGTGAACATGGTGTTGAAGGGAAGGCGCTAAAATGGCGTAAGCGCCATGCTCACGGCGGGTATGACATCCCACGAGTTGTACCCTAATATAGATGCGCTTAGAACTTTGGCACTTAACAAATTTCGGCTTAGGTATTGGTTTAGGTATTGGGGTAGAATTGTCAGGAAGCGTATAGTCTTCAACAGCTTCAACAATTAATTGTACTTGTTCTGGTGTTAAAGACATAGGACAGTTAAGCATCGTTTGCAGCAGTGTGGGAACCAGGGTAAGAGCTTGTCATGTAACAACCTTGCCTCTTTTGAGCTAGAAATGCCTTCTCAGTAAGCTTTCTAGATAATAAATTGTAAAAGTTGTTTCTTGACAGGCTCTAAGCGCATCTCAAACTCTATTGACAAGCGGGTTTAGAGATAGATATCCTCATATTGGGATAAGCAAGCAGTAAGAATAGTCAGCATATAGTTATTATCCATAGCAGCACGAGAAAGATTTTTGGCGATTACTACGTTTAAAAGATTAGACATCTCCAGAAATTAAATATGCTCCCCCCAGAAACCTTGTAGAGACGTAGCACTGCTACGTCAAAACAATTCTTTTTCGGAGATGTCTTTCATTTACCTGAAATATGCTGTAATTAACGCCGACGCTTCACAAGAATGAGTAAAGCGATCGCACTCACACCTAAAAACCATCCCCCTGATGCTTCAGGTACACTAACTTTCAAGGGATTAACGGGTTTAGAGAGATTTTCCTTCCCGTTCTCAACTTTACGGTCAAAGCGATCGCTCTGGGCTTCTGCTTCTTTGAGTAACCGTCTTTGTTCATCGTTGACTAATACCAACATCGAAGAATAAGGGCTGACAATCTTATACTTTTTAGCTACGGCGTGAATCACATCCAAACCTTTGAGGTTATCTAACTTAATTTTTTGACTCAACCCTAAAATTAATTGTCTGGCTGCTAAAGACAAGAAATCATCTTGTTGGTTGCTAGTTGCAATTGCTATGTCTAATGTTTGCAAATACCAAGCATAACCATTGACAACACTCACAACAGAGTCACCTAAGACTGATTTAGTAGCAATTCGTTGCAGCACCTCAGAAATATCAACAGCAACCCCACCACCACTATCTTGTAATGATTTAATGATGCCATCGTTATAAGCCCCAGGTAATCCACCTAGATGTAGTATCCACAAAGGTGCAGGCGTATTGAGGACGGTTTTATTGTTTTTCGATAATTCATAACTACCTTCATCACTCAACAACAAAACGACATCATAAGCTGTATCTCCACGCAAATTGTTAAACTGTGTCAGCATTTCTTGGGGTTGAATTGTACCGTAAAAAGCGACTTTTTCCGGTTGGAATTGCTGGAGATCATCTAACCGTTTGGGTGCAGCACCTGGAGAAACACTAAGATATAAATCTGCATCGTTGTTTGTCAAATCATTATCTGCAAAGCCGTGTTGTTTCAACCATGATAATGTTTGCAGCAATTCTTTAATATGTTTCCCCATGCTGCGAGAAGTATCGAGAACTACAGCAACTCGCTGGCCTTTGGGTAAGGTGTAATCTTGACTAGATAAGGGTTTAGCTAATATTTTGTAGCCAGACTCTAAATTTACTTCATGTAATACAGGTTGAATTTTCCCACTCGCTCTTATGAATTTCTCTAACCAAGCATCGTCTTTCAAACTGATTTCTTTGCCGTTGCGGATACGCTTGGTTTGATTAGTCCAGAAAATATTACGTCTTTCCCCTAAATCTGGCATTTCCCAACCCAAGTCTTGTCCTAGCACTTTGTAAGTTAACCATAGGTGCATTTCTGTGGGGAGTCGTGGTTGCCCTTCTATTTGTTGTACATTCTTAGGAGGAATAGGAAAAGCCCGTAAGCGATAATGTCTCGGCCCTACTTGTTCCAACAAAGCTGGATCTATAGGGCGTGAGCGTCTAACTTGAGAATTATAAACTTTCTGGGCAGCACCACGAGGAGAGACAACAAAAGGGAAACGTTGGTCTAATTTATTAGTATCTCCCAACCATAAACCAGTAATTACAGCGCTTTCTGGCAAAGAAAAGGAGTAAAAAACTTCCTGAACTTCTCGTGTTTGATTTTTATAAACTTCATATAATTCCACATCAGCCCAATCACTATGTTCTTTAACTGTGACTTGCTGTGATACCAACAAAACTTTTTTTTCGTTGATATTTAATAAACCTGCTTTAACTTCTTGTTCGTTAAAAGTAGATTGTAATGCGTGACTAACTGCTGTTTTTTCTGCTTTCTGTAGAGGTGTATCAAAAAAATCGGCGTAAAGTTTCTCTGCTTTAATAGGATCTTTGTCATCACCATTATATAAAAATGGTGACATCAGAAAATTATAGGTTGCTTGTAATCCATCAGTAGCCGATTTATCTAAGCCTAATACATGATGATACATAGCACTGATGTGGTTATTTTCTTGCTTACTGCTCAAGTAACGGTAAGAAGATAAATAAGCGTTAACTAATCCTGTACGAATTTGTTCTGACTTAGCTACGAGCGTTTGACGCTCGCTATTATTTGTAGGTGCATTAGCTAAGAGTGAAAAAGCTAATACTTGGGGTTGCTGTTGTAAAGATAAAAAAGTAACTGCAAACGCCACAACAACTGCACCAGCACCCGCAAATGTTTTATTTTTACCATGTTCTAAAGCAAAAGCTCTTAAAATTTTTGCTCCCGAATGTACATACATTGCTGTTAACGCTGATGGCATAATAATAAACAATGTGGCACTAAAACCAAGAATAAGTAGCCAAGGGATAATTAGAAATAACCCCCCTACAAAAGCTGATTGATATAGTATATCGGCTAATATTTTTAGCCATGTAAATTTGAGGAATTCTTGCAGCATAAATACTACTAAAGGCACAGCATAAAATAACAAAACTGCACCTGCATAAATACCAAATATCAGCATTAATGTATGGGCTAACATTTGTACCCATTGCAAACCAATTCTCCGTCGGGAAGCATAACCCCAAAATAATTCTCCAGTAAAAGTAGCTATACATACGCCTGTTGTTATCAGAATTTGGCTACTAGCTGATGTCAGTTCTCGAATCACAAATAATCGCAACAAACACAACAAAAATAGTGGTGCTTCTACACCATAAAATAGGCGAATTAGTTGTAAAGGTTGTTTAATAAACCTCCAGCCACCGATAATACTGGAAATTGTGGGAATGGCAATTAAAGTAACGAGAGTTAAGGAAAATTCAGTTGGGATATTGCCTATTAAGGTTGCCTCAAATAATGGTATGCCTACGGATGGTAAAATCCCTATATAAACTAGCATTAGAAATGTCACATTCCAAAGCCAAAAAATTCCGTAAAAACTGGTATTCCAAAACAATTTCACAGCTTTACTCCTCCTAAAATTGACAAGATTTTTAAAATGCTACTCTAACTAAAAATTATCGCCATCAAAATTTTATGAAGATAAACGCACTAGCCGAAAGCGATGAAATTAGGAAACCCCAAGCAAGTGCCGAGTAACGGCGAATAGCATTGGGTTTCAAGAAGCTAATTGCCGCAGTTATACTAGCACCCAAAAAGCAAATTAAAAAAGTTCTAGACCATACAATAGTTGCCATTACCTGAATATTATCTGTTGGGCTAGGAACAGTTTTGTTGTTTGAGAGATCCGAGAAAGTTAAAAACAGAAGGATAGCTGGTATAAAAATTGCTCCTACAATCGCAATATTACGGTATCCAGGTACAGTACGACAATGAATAAATGAGAGTGCAACCGAGTATAAACCTATAAAATTTACGATTGCCCAAATACTTAAGATAATTAAAAAGATTATTCCCATAGATGATATAGATAGAAGTAAACCTATTATTCATCAGCTTTCAAGATTATTTGTCAAATATTAAGAATTAAATATTTGTATATTACTTTACCAAGATAGGCAGATGTGATTGAATACTGGTTAGTTCATGATCTAGATAAAACCTCTGCTGTCTTCAGCGATCGCACCCTAACCAAAAAAACTTTTTGATAGTTAGCCCAAGACTTTAATTACTGGGTCAATTTCTGCAAAAGTATAGTGACCCAGTAATAGATGCGATCGCTACTTTGAAAATCTTGGGGGCAAATTTTCAGCTAGCCCGTCGTAGACATCGCCCTTAAATACAAGCGTTCGCATGATTGCGTCTCGTAGAGAGGAAAAATTGGGAGTGCGATCGCTATAAAGGGCGGCTCTATGCGATGGAACAGCAGTCAATGCAATAACTAGTATGTACGCCAAGGAAACAATGCAAAGGTGGTTAGCTCCAAGAGCAGAGGTCTAGAGCAGAGGGGATTGAACAAGGCACATTGAACTCACTCTCCTCTGCACCCCTACTCAAGAGCCTGCCTCCACCTAACATTTTTGGGTTGGCAGACTACTAGGGAGCTATCTTGGTATAAAAATCTTCATCGGCACGCCCAAAAGCAGGTCGCTGCATCAAACCATTGATATATTCAGTCAGGGGGTCATCATCTAAGAGCATTCCTAACTTCTTAGCCCACAGCAAAACTCCTCCAGTGACAATATCAGCAGTTGTTAGTCTATTTGCTACTAAATAATTCTTGCCAACCAATACTTCCCTCAGAGGTTGAGCAACTCTGTCAAACCATTGTCGAGATTCTTGTTTTGAAGTTTCCAACCTGACAAAGCCAGGCAGCAGTTTTTCTGGCAGATTTGGCAGAATATTAAACATATAATGCTCAACAGGTGGCTCTAGGGTAACTGCGGCATAAAAAAGCCATTGCTGGTAATAGGCACGTTCAGGACTATCTAGCGGTGGAGCAAACCCCATTTCTATATGTTTGTCTGTAAGATAAGTACAAATAGCAGCAGACTCAAAAATCGTTACTTCCCCGTCTACCAAAACTGGTACTTTACCGTGTGGGTGCAGTTCTTTATATTCTGATTGTTTTGTCATGGTCATATTGACTCGAACTAAGTCATAAGCAATTCCCATTTCTTCCAACAGCCACCGGGGGCGTACTGCTCTTGTTGTCGGAATGTAATATAGCTTCATTGCTCCTCCATCAGCCAATGTCTACTAATGTCTACTATTAAGAGTGCATAAAGTTCTTTCAACTCAAAAAACTTAGTGAAATTTGGAATTTAGGTCTGATATCGTTTCTATTTCTGAGCCTTTGGAGTTTCAGTTGGCGGATGTTTAATCTCTCCTTAGCTGTAACCTAAGTCATACATACTCGCCGCTTGAGCATCCTGTTCTTGTGGCACTTTGGGTTTTCCAGCCCAGGCATCAGATTTTCCCAAAGTAAAACACAAATCAACTCAGAAATGACAGTCTCTGTGCGAACTACCGCATAAATGCAGGTGAAAGCGCTTTACGCGATCGCATATTTGATAAACAAACGCTGTCACCGATAAAATACAAGCGAGGAATCGTAATGGGTGGTTGACAGGAGTAGTAAAGTTTTACTAATTACCTTCAACACACTATGTTTCTGGGGAATGTCCTGTTAACTGGAGAAGTTTTTGAGAGGTCATTGGTTCTTGAGCTTGATTAGACCACAAAAAACTTCAAATGGATACTCTATCATTAGACTTCTGCAAGAAGTCTATTAACAAACCATCGGAGGCTTGTTTAAGTTTTTCCGTAATCTCGTTAGTCATAAAATTTATTTATGATTATGAGCATTGGTTTTTGAGTTTGCCAATCAGAGAATTAAGATTGATTTGAGTGGGCCAACCTTGAGGAAGATTTGCAGAATTATATCCTCTGTCTTTCAATCCTTGAATAAATTGATTGCGGATGTATGTTGTATCAAAAGTGCCAAGCCCATCAAAATAAACATCAGTTAGGTGAGCAGGGTCTAAAGCCATTTCACCTTTATATACTGCACCATCATTTGAATCATCCCAACCCCAAGGGGTATTAGCAGAATTTGTACTGCAAGTTGGTGTACCAGCGCCACACCCACCACTCGAATCTCCCTTGAAAGTTCCCCAACTAGCGAAAGTATTGGCAGAAGAACTTGATAAAGAAGCTTCATTTAATTGATGTTGCCATATTCCTGCTTCGGCAAACACATCAAGCAATTGATACTGTACATCGCGGTCATTCCCCGAAGCAGGAAGTTCTGTTGTAGTAGCACTCGGATAGTAAATAATCCCATCCTCGCTACTTGCACCCTTAAAGTTTCCAGTATAAGGCCAAGCTTTTAATCCATGACCTTTAGCTTCTTGAGTCGTCAATGGGTGCTGTGAACCACTGTAACTATTCATCGTCAGTGTGCCATCAATACTTTCTGCACCATTGCGTAAAGGACTACCAGTTGGAGTGTAAGAGTAGAAATCGTTATGGAATACAGTGACAACGCCTTCTAATTTACCAAAAGCTGAACCGTCCTTACGGACAATTGTAAGTAAACCCTCTAAATCATTTTCGTGTTCTTGATCAAAAGGAATATCAGTCCAGTCTTGAGGATGGTAAAAGGAATATGTAACAAACCAATGAGTACAAGTTTCAGCTACAGAATAGTAAGCATGAGCAGAAAGTGGAAAAAGGATTAGGTTATCCCAGTTATTTGTTCCTCGCCAATCGTTATCGTAATCAAATCGTGTAATGTAGTCTCCACTATACTTGGTGCTGTCTGTGTCTTGATAGTGAATAGGAGCATGATATAAAGCTAAATCCGTGGTGGATTGAGCAATTACTTTTGTATCTGTTAAAATACCAATTACTATTGCTACAAGCAGTCCAAAAGCCACAAGAAAAACTTTTTTGAAACTCATTCAGTTTCACCTTTGCTCATCAACAAGATTCAGTATAAAAGCCAATATTTAAGAATTGGTAATGACTCAGGTGATTCGTGCGATTATAAAGTTAAGATTTGTGTTGACACTCAATTATTAGCGAGATCATTATGAATAAGAGACTTTCAATTCAAAAAATCTCTTTCATAACAAAAAATTCCCTTAAGTTTTCTTTATTGACAGCATTATCAACAATCTTGGTTTGGCAGTACCCAGCTTTTGCTTGGAATAAGTCTGGACACATGGTTTCAGGAGCGATCAGCTACAGTGAACTCAAGCAAAATCATCAACAAGTAATTGAGAAAATTGCCGCCATTTTAAGAGAACACCCCGAATACTCTAAATTTGAGCAGCAGTGGAAGTCTCTTAATCAGTCTAATATTTCTGCTGAAAATAAAAATTTGTATTTGTTTATGTGGGCGGCAAAATGGGCAGATGAAGCCCGTGGCAATCAAACATTTGATCACCCTACTTGGCACTACATCAATTTTCCTTATCAACCAAGCAATGCCTCAAACTCAATTCCTCGTGAAATTCCAGGTGAAGAAAATATTATATTTGCTTTTCAAAAAAATCTTGGTATTGTTCAAAGTAATGCTACCAATAGCGAAAAAGCAGTTGCAATATGCTGGTTATTCCATCTAGTAGGAGATGTGCATCAGCCATTGCATACTACCAAATTAATTACTAACGAGTATAAAGAACCAGAAGGTGATAGAGGTGGTACACGTTTTTATATTAGAGTTAAACCAGATGGTCAAACAATCAGTTTGCATAAATTCTGGGATGACCTCATACTAGGTTCAGAAAACTTTCAAACTGTTCGCAACACCGCAACCAAGATAAGAGCCGACTATCAACGCAGTAAATTGCCAGAATTGAGAGAAACTCAATTTAATAATTGGGCAAAATTAGAGAGTTTTAGGATAGCAAAGCAAAAAGCATATCTGAATGGCAAGCTTTCTGGCAGTAGTGATAAAAATGATGGAAAGCCGTTACCATCAAATTATGCTGCTACCGCCAAACCAATAGCAGAACGCCGGATGAGCTTGGCAGGCTACCGTCTAGCTGATGTGCTTAATAAACTGTTCGCCAAGTGATAAAAGATATACAATCTCTTTTGTTATCCACTTAGATAATATGGGTAGTTTTTGATTTTACTAAAGCGATTACCCCACTTTGAAACTGATGTCTACGACGGGCTGTCCGGTGTCGCTTCTTCCTCCATCCCCAGATTTGCCTTCTCAGCACCCCATCACCAGTAACCATTTTCTGTGTACCACCAAGGAAGAGGCTCAAAGTCGCAGATGCCTATTGCATAACAGCAGGAAGCGCTGTATGGATTATGGCTCGGTGCGATAATTATTGAGTTCAAACTTACTTATATAGATAATAAAAGTTGTTTGAGCTAATACTATTCCAATTGCTGTGCCTCCAAGTGCTACCTGAGCTTGAAATCTTCTAAGCCCCAACTTAATTTTCTCAGATTTGATTAACTGTAATATCACTTAGTTGCAAAAATCAGGTTGGAAAAATCACAGTGTATTTATTTACTAAGTTATTTTTCAAGTATCAATTAACATATTGAGGAAAAATAATTTGAAAAAATGACAAAATTAAAAAAATACATGAAAGATGACAAAACAAACGTAATTAATTATTAAAACTTACATTTCAATGGGAATTTTAGACTAAATCAACATTAATTAAACATCAAACCTGTCAATTGTTGTTTATTAGCTATCTTCTTGTATTTTTTATACAGATAAACTCTTTACATTTGGAAAAACGTATGTTTAATTTGATTCAGTAGAGAGCAAAGTCAAATGCTTCGCTAATACTAAAAATCAACAATGAGTTAAGGTCTAAAATCATGGCAGTCGAAAAAACCAATTCTTCTTCAAGCTTGGCAGAAGTTATTGATCGTATCTTGGATAAAGGTATCGTTATAGATGCTTGGGTACGTGTTTCTCTAGTTGGTATTGAATTACTTGCAATCGAAGCTCGGATCGTTATTGCATCTGTTGAAACCTATTTAAAATATGCAGAAGCTGTAGGCTTAACACAGTCAGCTGCTGTACCTGCTTAATTATTAAGTAGATGCAATCAAATTAGAATTACAAACTAATACCATTTCTTCGTGAAGTCAGTTGTGCCAAGATATTTTTATCCTTGTGTTATTCTTTGCGCTCTTTGCAGTTCGTTTTAGGGAATTGCACATCAGCATATCTTCATAGAGATTTGGTAAAAGTAATTCTGATTGTTCTTCTGTTTTTCGCCGATTATCTTGATACTTTTCAATCAAGATTTATCAAAGGATAAAATGTCAGAAGCAGATATTGTATGAGCTACATTATCTGGATATTAATTGTCCAGTTGATGTAGTTTATTCACTATTTTTATAATCTTGCGGAGAATCTGATGACGGCTTTAATGGAAAAGATCCGGCAAGAGCATAAGTCGATAGCTGAGGAAGTATCTCAACTATTTAGAGAGACTCATGAATTCTTGTCCGCTACAACAGCAGACAGAGAAGAGCTTGCCAAAAAGCAAGCCCAATATCTGCGTCAGTTCCACCAAAACCTGGAACAAACAACCCACGAGTTTCTCACCGAAACAAAGAAAGAAAGGTTTGCTCAAGCTCAAGCTCAAGCAAAGTTTTTGCACGAGTTCTACCAAGAACTTGAGCAAACAACCCACGAGTTTCTAGCAGAAACAGCAAAGAACAGAACTGAGCAAGCCAAAGCACAAAGGCAATATCTGCATCAATTTCGTCAGGATTTGTTTGCAAGCATTTTTGGCACGCATATTTAGTCGTTAGTCAACGCTCTAATCGAGGGAGTTAATACCCTTTCTCTAAATTACGTTCATTCTCCTTTCCTCCTTACTGTAGAGGAAGTAGATTTATTTTAGAGAATTGGTAATCTTTTGGCGAAGTAGATTAAATAGTAAAACCCCCTAATCTTGCAGTTACATAACTGTTCAGAAAAGGGGGCAAATTTAACAATGAGTTTTAGTGTAAAAGTTTAGATATTCTATTCTATTAATTTAGTGTTACTGAGTTATCAAGCCTTAAAGTTTTTCTTGAGCTTAATTTTTAGAATTAACAAGCGTTAACTTTTGGCTTGCCAATCTATTTAACTAGAATGGCATATCAAGTTACAAATTCCAACATTCTGAGTTTATTGTCTCGAAAAGCTATTTTTCATTATTGTAATCTATGACGATCGCTACAAATAACAGCAAACAAGCTATTTCTTGTTTAATTGCGAATAACTAATGAATTCTAGCCAAACCTCGTAGCTCTCTGTTTTTGTTGTCAATCTACTCATTACTTATTTAATTATTGAGATGTGATGAAAAATCCAGGTATAAGCAAGTAACTGTTGATTGTGTATATCGGCAATAACGAAGAGTTTGGTAAGACTTAAATTTTGGAGAATAAAACCAATGGAGATTCAAGGTAAAGTAGCCCTAATAACAGGGGCTTCGCGTGGGATTGGACGAGCGATCGCTCTGGAATTAGCGCAAATCGGCATCAAGCAGATAATATTAGTAGCACGCGATCGCCAAAAGTTAGTTGAGGTAGCTAACGAAATCGAGGCGATGGGAACAGAAACTGCAATCGTGCCTTTAGATTTGACTCAAACAATTGAAGTAAATATCGCTGTTGCCCAACTGTGGCGCAATTTCGGACAGATTCACCTGCTGGTTAATTGTGCGGGTGTCGCATACCAAAGCTCATTTTTGCAATCTAAGATGCCTCAAGTTCAAGAAGAACTCTCTGTGAACTTGTTAGGGATGTACAACCTCACAAGTCTGATCGCTCGACGCATGGCCAGCCAAAGGCAAGGGACAATCGTCAATGTATCGAGTCTGATGGGGAAAGTGGCTGCACCAACGATGGCGACATACTCAGCAACCAAGTTTGCCATCTTAGGATTTACCCAAGCCTTGCGTCAAGAATTAGCTGAACACAATATTCGTGTCATTGCATTACTGCCTTCCTTGACAGACACAGACATGGTGCGCGACTTAAAATTATTTCGCTGGGTGATCCCCATGACTCCCCAGCAAGTGGCTAAAGCACTCGTCACCGGAATGCAAAATGATTCAGCAGAAATTTTAGTCGGATGGCAAAGTCATTTAGCTGTATGGTGTCAACGCCTTGCTCCCTGGTTACTAGAGCTAATTTTACAAATAGCAACTCCGCCAGCACCAAGAAAACAACAGCCGAGTCAAAAACTGAACAAGCTAATGCCGAAACTGAATTTTTTGACCAGAATCCATCGTTTCAGTGATTTGTTCTTGTCAAGAACATGATTTTTACGTGTCTGCACATATAGCAACAGCCAAGGCAGTTTCAACATCGACTGGAAATATTCCCTTTTCCTGCTTCTGCGATCGCTTAATCCATTCTGGTCTACACGATGTGCAACTTAATTCTTAGAACCCCGCTTCCAATTTAATCCTTGATAAGTTGGATAACCGTGACTTTCCTTGGAAGGCAATTTTGGCATGATACCTTGTATTGATTTATGTCCTTCTTCAACTTCACCGATAACCATTTCTGTTAGGAATAAACCATCATTGGTAATCTCATAAGTAGAATAAAAGCCGCGATAGCAAGCTGTATGAAGCATCTGAGGCTGCATCCCGTAAGTTATTAACCTCTCTCCATCTAAAGCAACTAATTCGTACTCTTCGGCATTGTAGAGAAATGTGTCTGGGATTTGAGAAGTCATAAAAATATAAAATGTGTGTAAATATCAAGTTTTAGTAAGTAATTCAAGAGGATAATTATCCTTTTTTTGTAAAAAGCGAATAGTTCAAAAATTTCACACACCAATTATCAAACTCATGCCAAAGGTCATCTTCTTCTTCCAAAAATGAAATTACATAGTCATCTGGTGAGCTTTGTATTCTTTTTAAAAACTCTTCTACTGTCAGAACTTTATAGTCTTCTAGACTTGCACAACAAAAGCAATCACCAGGATCAGGTATTTCATAGGCTTGATAGGAGTTAGGCAAATCTAAGCCTGGTTTTCTTGCAGTCCCTGGATATTTCCTTTTTTTCCACTCTTGTTTAGTTTCAGATGATGATGAAAAAGTTACATATATGGATTGGCAAGCTTTGTTGGCAACAGCCATTAAAGCTAAATTTTCATCTTTTGTTTCTACATAAACTGGTAGATAGGCTACTTCGTCTGTATGTGATGAATAAAATTCTTGCCCAGCATCGTAAGGAACAAGAACAATTAATCCATTACAATTATTTATTTGAGATATGTTTTTAACCATTTTTATAATTAACTGGTACTTGATAACCTAGCGATATTGTATAAAAAGAGTGTTTAATATTCTAATTGGAAATATATTTAGCTCTGCGTTCCTCCCTTCTTCGTTGTTTATAGTTATTAACCTGATATTTAAGCCACATGAACGGGTAAATATCTCCTGCTAAGTGAAAACCTATAGACCCAATAAGTCCTACATCTGAATAAAGCAATGTTACAGTGAAAATATAAAAAACAGTATGCGTAATAATATGTAGCCTTCCTTGATAGATATGATTCCCAACACTTACAAACAATCCCAAAATAATTGCTAAGTAATAATTATTTGTATATAGGCTTAATTGATGTACTAGTACTCCCCGAAATATCAACTCTTCTGTTATTGGATTTAATATACATACGGCAATCATAAATAATACTTTCTGAAGTTTTTGGCGTGGCATAAGCCTTACAGAAACAAGATAAGCATCATCTGCCACAATTTGACTGACTCTCAAAAGATTTAGAATTTTATTTAAAAGCAACACAAATATACAATAGAAACCCAAGCCAATTATTAAGGAAAATATTGGGAATATTTTGAATTTTAAACCAACTGATGGTGCATCCCATCCTACAATATAAGTTGCAGAAAAAAAGGAAATTAGCAAAATTTGGTTCCATAATATCAAAAAGCCAAAACTAGATTTAGGTCTTTCTGCTTTTCGTTGTTTTTTAATTAATTTTCTTTGAGTTATGCTGTTATATAAATATACTATGCTTAAGAAAAATACAAAGAATAGAACACAATTACTTAATGGAGGTAATTCAATTTTCACGATTATCTTTTATTGGGTTAAAGCGAGTTTAAATCAATCACGTCAACTATGTCTTTTGCATAATGCGTTGTAAGCCTTGGCATCTGTTCAAAGTCACAAATGCCGTCTATAATGCGGTAATATTTGGGGTTTTTATTAGCTTCTTTGTGCGGAGTTAGCCTATCTCAAATCACTCTTCTTCATCTGTCACATCACTGTATGGTGAATCATGCACAGCCAATACAGGCTTGCCCATAGCAATAGATGTTGGTGAAATTTGCTATAACTCTTAAGATTCTCCACTAAGAAACTTTTGAGTTTTGCTCATTTAACTTGTCTGCTAGTTTCTGCCAACTTTTGGCTGCAATACCAAAGTTATCTTTTGCATCTTGGAAAGAATTGAAGTTTCGTTACAGCCATCCTGGGGTATATGTCCCCTGACGAGCTAAATTATCTTCTTCCATTTGTTGGGATTTTTCAGCCACCTGTTCTTTCAGCATAGTAAAGCTAATTTTTATCTTTTGCTAATTCAATATTTTTACTTGCTTTTTGCCACACCTTAGTAAGGGCACTATTTAAGTAAATATAGTCTTCTCCAACAATATTTTGAGTTTCAACTTGATATTCAGATATTAATACATTTCCATAAGGAGAACTCGCACGAAGAAAACTATTAGTTTCATCAGACTCTATATAATTACGCCATACATTTAAAGCAAGATCATAGTCATCAAATGCACTAACTAAGTCTTTATAAATAGGATGTTGTTTAGCTCCAGGTAATTCGCTAAATCGATCAATTACTACTTTCAGAGTTCCTACTTCAGTACCATAGCTACGATAGTTCATACCAACATTAAGACGAGAATTAATTGCTGCGAAGTCTCCAACAACTTTTTTGGCTTCTGGGATAAGATTTTCAATTATTTTTAAATTCTCTTCAAGAGAACTTAACTGTTCATGAATTTTCTGTTTTTCTATATTGATACTGAGATTAATAGAACCAGGGAAATTAAAACTAGAGGCATTGTCGAGTATAATAATTGCTTTATTTAAAGTATCTTTATTTTCTTTCAGAGACTTAATATCTAGAGTAGTATCCGAATTATCTATTTTAGCTACTAACGTTGATGCTTGAGATAGTGCTTGTCTTTGTTTATTTATTTGCCAAGATATTAATCCAAAAGAACTAATAATTAGTAGTAAAAAAGTACTTATTGAAATACTTAATATCAATACAGAGTTCTTCTTAACCGTATGCTTGTTTGTGTGTGTTGATTTTATATTTTGATGTCTAGGTATTGTAGTAACTGGTTTAACAGTAAGTATTTGATTTGATAAATCTACCGGATTAGCTAATGTTAAATCTTTATAAGCATCTAATTCTATATTCTGCGTCCATACTGGAAAATCATTACCAGTCTGACGGCAAAAAACATTTATAACTTTGATAGAATTGGCATTTAACTTAACAAACGTTTTGTGAATATAGTCAACTAAAGTTTTTTGCTCTAGTATTTGCGATGATTCCAGCATTATTTGCAAGCAATGATCTTTTAAAGCAACTTTAACTGTTATATTTTTGGTTTTTAGTTGTTGGTTAAGTAAAACCTTAATTGCTTCACTATCGCCCTGTTTAGCAAGCGCTAAAGTATGAGAATATGTCATAACATATTAAATAATTTAATTACAGTTTTCAATAATATAATAACCATGTATTTCCATTATTAATAACCGTATAAATACGCCTTTATAACTTTGTAAGGATAAATTTTGAAATCAAATAATAGCTTAAATATTTGCATTTTCCAACCAACATGAATCTATCTTAATTAGAAAGCAGAATTTCTATAACTTCAAATTATCTACCATAAAATCTCGCTTAAGATGATTAGACTCCAGGAATTCGACATAGAATATTTCTTGTAACCAAGCTTTCAAATTGCATTTGCAAAGCAATAGCCGTTACTGGGTCATTGAGTAATACACCAGCTTCGATATTGCGCTCGTGAGCCGCTTCTGTAAAATTAGCGGAGGTCACAAGCACACGCTCCTGATCTACAACAACACACTTGGCGTGTAAACAAGCTTTTGATTCCACACCCAACATCAGCGATCGCGGATCGTGAAACACTTCAGGTAGTCTTTTTCCTGGCCAAATATCTTGGCGAAAACTACTGGCAAACTCCCGCAGTAGAGTAGATGTTGGCACTTCACTGTTGTGTGGTCGGTTGACGTTAAGAAACATTCGCACATTTAGTTCTGGGGTTAAATCCATTCGTTCTGCCAGCACTAGAAATAACTCTCGTGCTTTTTGTCTTTTATCAATAGCAAAGCTAGAAATGAGAACGTTTATTCTGGCAGTATTAAACAACTCACGCACAACAACACCAGTATCGCGGCTTTGAGAACCAGCAATTTCTGGGCCAGTCCAAACCAAATCAACGCGATCGCTCACAGCTTGGGATGTACTTCGTTCTTCTGCCAGCAATCGCAGCGTATAAGCAATATGCTGAGAATGTACGCCGATGACATTAAGGCGGTTGAGTTCATCAACTATGTCTCGATTTAAAGCCGCAGGGATGTAGTTCGCTACATTGGATGTGGAAAAGGGTGGGGAAAGTCTACCAGTTTCCAAAGCGACTGCCAAATTAACGAGGGCTGGACGGCTCAGGTGGAGAAAAGCCATCATACTCTCACATCCTCAAAGAATTCTGCCCCTGGCCCTTCAACAGTAGCAACGACCAATGCCCTGTCAAGAAATTCATTGCGTCGTTCGCAAGAAGTTTCAGCAATGAGTAAACAGCCATGACAAGCAGCACCATGTAAAAACCTATCCTCTTGTTCGGCATCTGGTTGATGCTGGGCGCAAACTGGATCGTTAGAACAAAGCCTCCCCATCTCCAGTGCAACATCCAAATGGTATTCAATCCGGTTTCCTACTTGTACCAGTCCCCCTAAAGTACCTTCAGAGCCAGGAGAACCAGTGTATAAAAGAATGCCATAACCGGATTCGCCAGCATAAATGCGTTCACGAATTGAACTAGCAGCATAACCACATTCTAAAGACACAGCTGCAATCAATAGGTGTGAAAGGGAATGCAGCATAATGTAAGGTAATCCAGGGAACTTGGCTTTCTCTTGAGCAATACCTTTTTGTTTGCGCCAGATATCAAAGCCTTTTGCTAATTTCTTCCCTCGTTGCTGCACTGCATCCCGCTTGAGCCAATTATCAATAGCTTCTTTACGGAAAGCGATGAACACGCCTTCGCCTCTGTTTTCAATCGCTGGAACCCAAGTAGGCTCAATATCAAGAGCAGCTCGCCTGACTTGAATATCTAAATCGCCGTCAATATCAGGCATAATTGCCTCAAAGCGAGTAAAGCCAATTTGGGCGGTTACTTCCTTAAGTCGGTGTACTAAGACAATGCTCTCTATAAGAGATAGTAATTTTGGTTTGATGTTATCTAATTTCCGCGCACGAGCATAAAAGTCGCTTTCTGGTACATCTTCTCCGACTTCAAAGGGACTAGATAGCAAAGTCTCAATTTCTACTTGCTTAATACCTTTGTATTGCTTACCTTGCCCACCCTGTCTGCGCTGAATTTCAGCCCATACTGCTTCATCACTAAATCCTTCTAAAACAGCAGCTACTTTTTGCTTCCGCCGTTCTTTTTTAACTTCATCGCTACTTTCTGCATACTGGAGGAAGTCTTCATAAACTGAATTAACCGCTTTTTGCAAAGCATCATCCGAGTCTGGTAGAGAAATGACACTGAGAAGCTGGGAAAAGTAAGCATTGCTAGCAGAGCGAACCAAAAGCCGATTATATTCTGGTTTCCCTGTTGTCTCAGAAATACAGAGTTCTTGAGCTTTGGGGCCAAGCCAAGGGCGATGTCCTTCGCACTTTCCTAAGACCTTGCCATTGGGTACTGTTGCATCTGATAACTGACGACGAGCTTTACAAGCCTCACAGCGCACAAAAATATCAGCAAAATCGTTGCCAGATCCGCCCTCATCAAACCATAGCTGACCCCGACAGTTAGCTTGAGAATTTTCGTGGACAAAACCACGCCAATCAATGTCTTTGATGTGCCCATTAACACAAGCTTGTACAAAGCGCACAGGTACAACTGGCACTTTCTTTCTGTCAGCATTGAGATATTTACCAGTTACCAAACTACCCCAAGGTAGTAAAGGACGTGTCCGGTAAACTTTGGCATTGGGCGCTGCTTCATTTGGTTTAGGCCATGTTTCTTCTACTTGAGCAACAAACCAAGTGGGGAAAGCGAAAGCTGTAATTCCAGTGCGAGATGCTTTTGGGTCTTTCTCGTCTACAGGTGGCGCATATAAGGCAATATCATTAACCCCTAAAATGTCAGCGACTCGTTCCTTTAGTCGGTCTTCGTAAATACGTTTTTTGTCACCGTGCCAGTGGTTGAGTCCGCCAATTAGTATGGAATAATCGGGTAAATCCACCATTGCCCCAGGGCCAAAAGTAGATAAAATTTGGCTTTGGCGAATTTCTCCAGATGGAGGACGCTTTTTGTTTGATTTACTCATTTTTCTTCCTCCTCTACCTCAAATCCATCAGGATTACGAACCCACAAATTAACTGTTGGCTCAACATCACGTAAACTGCGTTGAGCTTTAAATTTTCTTTCTTCTAGTGGTTTTTTCTCTAATTCCGGGTCAAGTGGGTCGAATAATAGAGGCGGCGCTTCCCCAACCTCACGCTGATATTGAAGGTTAATTTTTTCACCAGCAATTCGTACCCATAAATCTAGTAAATCCTGAACTCGACCCCTGACTTTTTGACGGAGTGCTTCAGCATCACCTGCATCAAGTTCTTTATCGTGCATCTCGGCACGCAAGGCGATCGCATCGATGACAAAATTTAGCTCGTTACGATGCTGAAGAATGTCAATAGCACGAAGTGGTGCTGTCATCCCAGAATGCCCCAAACGTGCTAAAGCAACAGTAATCGCAGCAATCCCTCGGTCGATAGCACGAGGAGAGAATGGTGTAACACTGGTAGCTTCTACTGCTCTGTAAAAAGTAGCGTGCCAAGCAAAGAAACGTTCATAGTGTGAGCGATCGCGCGGTCGGTGAACGTTGAGTAATGTAACAACTAATCCAGGTCGTTCTTCATCCCGTCCTACACGACTGGTAGCTTGAATATATTCTGCGGCTGTTTTAGGTTGACCGAGAACTACCATTAAGCCCAAACGTGTAATGTCCAGACCGACAGAAATCATATTGGTAGCTAAGACTACATCAACACGTTCTTTTTGGTCAAATGTTGCTTCTAAGCGGCTCTTGGTATCTGCAACTTCACTTGTGCTGACACGGGAAGTCAATTCTTCCGGTTCATCGTCAATTTTCCGATCTGCAAACAAACCCGAACTTTTACCAACTCGTTTTCGTTTGCTATAACCAATAAGCCGAGAGTTGACTTCATCTTCAACAATCCGCCGACTACCACCCAGTTCACGCAAGGAATTAAAATATCCGAGTAATGTCATGTAAGGGTCTGCTGGATTATCAGGGTTTTTGCTCCCACCTGCTGCTAACCATTCTTTCTGTGCAGCTCCCAGCAATGCCAGATAAGTACGTAACAATACTACTTTCAGACTTCGCCCTTGAGCAGCAATTCCAACATAAGTTCGAGCATTCTTTTCTTCGGCAGGTACTGTCTTCGCAAAAAAGGAATCGCGCCGATCTGGGCCTGGTGGCGGAAACACATCAACTTCATTTCGCCCAAACAATGCTTGAATCTGCTTAGTTGCCCGTCGCACTGTCGCGGTGGAAGCTACAATCTTCGGGCGGATTTTTTGACCATTTATTTCTCGACTGCATAAAGCGTCAATTGCAGTTTCGTAAAGCCCTACCATTGTCCCTAAAGGGCCAGAAATCAAATGCAGTTCATCTTGAATAATTAAATCTGGCGGTGGCAGATAACCATCAAGTGCTTTACCTCTACCTGGATAAACAGGGCTATAAAAACCATCTTTGTCATGACGTTCTACACGTCCAAATAAAGCACCTGTTTCTCCCACCCAAGGCAAACTCGCAAATTTATCAACTGTGGCGATCATAAAACACGGCAACCGGCGATAAATCGGTTCGTCTACTGCTAATACTGGTAAAGGGCGATCGCCTGTAAAATTACAACGACGATTAGTACAATTTATACGTAAGTCTATAGGTTGGTCAGTATTAGGCAGTAGCTGAAATGAATTGCGAGTAAATTTAGTTCCGCACCAAGGACAATCTTCTAGAGGAATAGGTGAAGGTTTGCGATTGTTATTTAAGAAGGCAATGGTACGCGAACGGGCGCTGTTTTCATCATTGTCTCCCTTCTTGCCCATCCGGTTAGGTGTAGCTGCTTGCCCTACCCACAATCCAATCTCAAACGGCCATTTCCCCAGTTTTTCTACATCTTGTTCCCGTTCCAACTCTAAGGCGCAAATCATCGTCGCCGCACGTCCTAGTTGATCAAGAGTAAGGAGGCGCAGTGTGTACCGCATCAGCACACTTAATCCAGCAGAGTCGATACCAGGATGACGTAACCGCCGTAATACAAGTGTAAAAGCTGCCAACCCCAAGTAAGCTTCAGTTTTACCGCCGCCTGTAGGGAAGAACAGTAAATCAACCAGTTCCCGGTCTGAATGTTCAGGGTTGGCGATTCCCACCAAGTTCATTAACAAAAAAGCTAGCTGAAACGGTCGCCAAGTTGGAGGGGCTACAGATTCAGGAGTAATGTTTTTCTTATGAGTTGCACGCTGGCGCATTGATTGGGCGATCGCTCGATTGGCAATGCGAAACGCATCTAATACTTGTGGGTTATCCAATGCGCTTAAACCAGCAGCAATCCGGTCTTTAGCAATTGCGGCTCGATCTAATAGGTCTTTAGCTACACCTAACCGTTTTTGCCCAGTTGGACATTTGACTCGTTGCTCATCTATCCATTGGGAATATGCACTAACCATTGGACTGAGCAGATTTCGCAATGCTTCTGCTGTCGGTGCGGTGGCTAACGCTTCCATACCGACTTCGACATCTTTAACTTGGGTTGCAATTACCTTTTCTACGTCAGCAGTTGGTATCCAAGCCGTTCTTACTTCCTGGCAGCCACCATTGGGATTTGCAACTGCGATTGCAGAGACATTATGACCAACAGCATATTCGTAATCATCTCGGTATTGCAAATCAGCAACTTTCTCATCCCAGTCATCGCCATCTCGCCCACGTAAATTGGGGCGTGGTACAAAGGAATCGGCTGTCTGAATTATTAAATTTGTTTGAAAAGCATAACCAGCATCCCGCTTTTGGTCAGGGCTAGGGCGGCGATGATTAACCAAAAATACTGAAACTGAGCGTGTTCCTGCTGGTACTAATTCCTCAGAAGTTACGGAGCGAACTGAGACAACTAGTTGTAAACCATCGCTGTTTAGAACATCCAAATATATTGGAGAACTGCTTCCACTAAGGGGAATCTCTAGTTGTTTAGTTGTATTGCCTAAATTCAAACCAAGGTCTAATTGAGTCGGTCTGCCGCTTGTACGCAAAGGTACGTTAAGTTCAACCTCTCGTGGAACTCTCTGCCAATCACCTGTGAAGGTAATTTCTTTTCCTTCGGTTTCTGGTTTGGTTAGTGGTTGGTAATCGCCCCACCTGACAGTAACATGAAGTTGGTTAACGGTCTGGGGTAAAAGCACACTTAATCCCATTGAAGAAGGGAAATAAGCTTTACGGGCAAAGGCTTTCTCTGGAATCTTTTCATCTTCGCCAGAGCCAACACGTCCAACTTCGTCCATTTCTTCATCGCCAGAGTTATCTACAACTGGTACGCCGTAGGGTACAAGGAATCCCGTGAGATACCACTTGGAAGGAGCTTGATCTAAAGTTTCTTCAGCGTGGACAGCATCATCGGGTGTTGGCCCTACAAGGTCAAGTTGTAAGGCATCAATTAGATGCGATCGCACTTCGGCAGATGTGGTCATAATATTCTCTGGGAATTCATTGGCATAACTGACGTTGAACCTGTTTAGACAGAAGCAGATGGGAAACCAGGAATAATCAGATTCGTTTCTGCTGCTTTCCGCGTTTTTCCTGCCTTTTTAGTATTCCCTTTCTCAGCAGCCTTGCCGCCTAAAATTTCCGCTTCGGCGCGTTGCTGGTTGAGTTCGAGTAAACGGGCTAGTACTTCGTCGTGAATTTCTTCGGGCCAACGGTAGCGCCAAGGCTTTTTCTTCTGGCGTTTGCTAGTGTTTTCGTCGTCTTCTTCGTCTTCGTAATCAAGTAGGAAGGTGCAGTCTGTGGAAATATCTATCCAGCCGTAAGCATCGAGGACAGCGCGATCCATTTGGGCGTGGAGTGAGCGTAGTTGTAAAATATCGGGATGGTGTTCGTCGGGATCGTGGAAGCGGTTGTATGTGTCGGTTAGCCCTTGGTTGTTGCGAACCATTAAGGCAGCGCGGTATTCGTAGTATTCTTTGCCTATGGTTTCTAGGGTGGGGTTGCTTTCCCAATTTTCCGGGAAGGGGAAGGTTTCAAAGCAATCTGAGGGATTGTAGCGAAGTCGGTCTTCAAGAGATGAACTGAAGAAACGTGCAAAAACTTCATGAATACAAGATTGAAGAACAGCAAAACTAGAATAAGTTTCAAAAGGAAAGACATTTAGACTGTTAGCAAATACAACTGTTGGTTCATAAAAAATGAAAGATAAATGAGTTGATGCTTGAGCATTTGTTAATAACACGCGATTAAGAAGTGCGATCGCGTTATTTAATTCATTACGAGGTCTAAGAAATTGCCACCATTTTTCTTTACCCCCTTTGTCTTTTTGCATTAACCTTTCAGGCTTAACCTTTTCTTCTACAATCTGCATCAAATCAGGATATTTTCTCGCCTCAACCTTACTCATTTCACCGAAACTAATCACATAACGATGATGTGCATGAGTTGGACTTGAATTAACCTCTTCACCTCCAATATAAGGAAAAATTCTCTCATTATTTTTAGTATTTTGTTCAATCAATCGCTGCATTTCATCAATGCTTGTAGCATTAGGATTAGAATCATCAAATGTAAAACCCATTCCTAAGACAATGCTACCTTGAAAGCTTTTATCAGCATTCGCCCATAACTCCTTTGGATTGTCATTTCCTCCCGCATGAAATAGAAATGCAGAAATTGACGCAACCTCATGCCCATCTAATAGTTTTCTCCCTTGATAATTTCCTTTAAAAACATGAATAACACTCACGACAACTGCCGCTAAACCCGGCCACTTCATCCGCTTTTGAGCATTGTAAATCGTACCGCCTTGCTCACAGATATATCTCAAACCAGTGCTGCGGGTATCTCCTTGGGCAATGGTATTTGTGGCAATTAATCCAAAACATCCAGATTGCCGTAAAAGGCTAAACGCTCGTCTGAAAAAATGTGCTACCAAATCAGCATTTCCATGAGATTCGGGATTAACAACTTTCAACCAATCCTGATAACCAGAAGCATGAGCATTTATTGTTGTATTCTTCCCTGCAAACGGCGGATTACCAACAATTGCATCAAACCCAGGATTTTGTCTATCAAATACTTCTGGAAATTCAATTTCCCAATTAAACGCCGGAACTGGTTTCTCCCCATACCGCAACTCTGCACAAATTCGCCTGACATCTAAATCATCTTCTTGATTTTTCTGCCTGTTATAAAACTTCAACCACGAATTATCACGTTCATCCTTTCTCGCATTATCCTTATCTTTGGCAAAAAACGAAGCGACAATCAAATCTCCTTTTAGTCGAATATCATGCAATTCCGTTTCTATATTGTTGTAGAAATCGCGTTTGGCTGCATAATTATCCTCATCTAACTTGTGAATTTCATCTCTGTCAAACTTCACCTTTTCCATCGACAGATTAAACAAAGGTAAGTTTGGGTCTTGATAAGTTTTGTCTTCATCCCAATTAAATGTTTTAATTTGTTCAGAGGTTAACCCAACTAAAGAATCTCCCCACTTCAAAGCATGATCTAAAAAAGTAAAAGGATGAGCCTTCGCCAAAGTCGCCAGCCACAAAGATAACTTAGCCAAATTTACTGCAAAGGGGTTTTTATCCACACCATACAAACACCGTTGTGCTACTAACCGCCGCGCATAAAGTAATGGTTCTTCATCAATTGGAATTTCAGGTAATACGTTCTGTTTATTCCACGCTTCAACTAATTTTTCAGCCAACTGACGACAACTTTCGACTAAGAATGCGCCCGAACCCATCGCCAAATCACAAACTTTCAACTCTAAAATCTGCTCTGGTGTGGGGTTTTCTCCCAAAGCCGATAAAATCGGTCTGAGAGTTTCTTTCACAATCGGCTCAGTCAATGCACGAGGCGTATAATGAGAACCACTACGCCGCCGTTCTTCCCCCGGTTGCAAATACAGAGAACCCACAGGCATTAAACTCGGCGTTTTCGGTGATACCTTGCGTCCTAAAGCCGCCACTACATCCTCTGCTGTCCTCGCATCCTTTAACTCAGTTAGGGATTTACCAGTAATTTCGCAACCCGCAACATCCTTTAAATATTTCGCGCGATCGCTTGCCTTAGTTTTGACAACTTCCTCAACGCTAACAACAACTGTCACCGAAGATTTAGAACCTTTGGGTTTACTCCAAACACCGATAGCAGGACTACTTGCTCTTTCTACCTCATAGCCCATAATCGCTTCATAAACAGACCCAATTTGTTCGACATCTAGAGAACGGTAAGACAGACGTTCTCCATCCAGTACCAACAACCCTTGCAATACCCTGTGAATTACCCCATCTGAAACGCGAGGGGGTTCAAGACTTTCCCCTGTTTGATATTCTGTAGACTGGAGACGACCTTCTAAAAACGGATATTCATCTGGGTCAAATAGTTGTCCATGACGGGCTGGTAAATATAAATCAGCATGACCGCCGCCGTCGTAAACCAAACGGAACAGACTCAGCAGCCATGCCCAAGCACCATACCTCTGATCCATTGTATCTGGATAGTTGCCTGCATCTTCTCTCAAGCGCTCGTAAAGTCCATTGACTGAGTAGTAGCGTGTATAAACTGCATCTTGAGACATCAGCCCCCGGTCTTCAGCATAAAGCAGGAACACCAACCGCAGCAAGATAGTAATCAGCCCACCGTAAATATGCTGGGGCGCAGTAGTGGCAATCTCACTCACTAAGCTGCTTTTAGTGATTGCATCTGCGATTTGGAAGCCACGCAGTAAATCCCATAATGCCTCTAATACCTGCTCTGCTAGCTTAATAGAGACATCGTTTTGATATTTCCGGCTTTTTTCCAGGATTGCAGACAAACGGCGATCACTAGGGACATTAAACAGTCGGTCAGCCGAGAGCAACATCTCCATTGCACCCAAAATCAGCCGCCCAGACACCTCACACATTGCCTGTACAGGAAAAGTCAAGTGTCCCGATGACTCCCCAAGTGGTGCATAAACCAAACGTAATTCTGTACCGTTGCACAATAGCCCAGTATAAACTTTCGTTTCTTTTAAAAGGCGCTCAAACTTAGACTGGGGGCTGGCGTGCCAACCAGTCGATTTACTATCCTCTGCGCCTGCATTGTCAAGTTCAGTACCATCAGGAAGCACCTGTACCAGCATCATCCAACCGCCATTCGGATCGGGTACAGCATACGTGGGTGTCAAAACTTCGTTGTAATCTGGGAGTGCGATCGCTAATTCTTCTGGACTGACAACTAAATCTTCTGGTTGCCAACCTAAAACATTGATAGTGAAAGCAGGAAAGTCGTCAATTCCAAAGGTTTCCTTGCTATCACCAGTCAGAGGTTCACGTCTGGCAACTGTAGCGAGTGTTTGTTGGAGTTCCACCACATTGCGATTAACCACAGCTTGGGCTGCTGACAATGCAGGCGGAGACACCACCAACCCCACCGGCTGGAGAAAGCCTAACCATTCTTTATGTAAGCGAATTTCTGGATCGTTTGCCATTGTTTATACTCCCTCTAGCCGGAAATCGGCCATAAATAAATTACGCCGACTGGCTCAACCCGCACTGCTTTCACTTTGTAGGCGGCTTCAATTCGGGCTGGTTCTGAAATTAGTTCGGTTGCGATCGCTTGAAGGCGTTTTTCCCAATGGCGACGGTCTGCATCCAATTGGCGCTGTTCTTCTATAAATGGAAGAGACAACTGCACTGCCTTAGATTCTTCCTGACACTTGATAATTCGGGTCTGCTGTTCTTCCAGAATGTTCTTCATCTCAACAGCTTCTTTAGTACCCCGATTAGCCAGCTTTTTCTCAGCACTTTCCGCCAAAGCTGTAGCGCGGCGTTCTAGATGAGGAATTAATTCTGCTACATCTTGGGCAGCACTTTTTTTCAATCGCTCTTTCACCGCTTCGGCAACTTCCAGCAAGTGTGGGGAAGCTAGGGAATTTTCCAGTAATTCCAGTACGTTGTCTTTCTCGCCTTCTCTTAAAGAATGAAGTTTCTTGCGTCCTCGGCTGATTGGGTCTGACCATTCTGCTGCTACTGCAATTACTTGGTCGTGTAAGCGAGAAGCCCGTTCACCATACAGAGCCAGCCGTCCCAGTGCAATCACTTTTGGCATTGGGTCATTAGTCAGACAAACACAAGCACGAGTTAATTCATCGTGCAAGAAACCCTGAGCTAAAAACCTGCTCAGTAAACGCTGGACAATTCTGTGTTCTAAATGCAGATGAACTACATCCCCATCCAAGGAACCAGGATCTCGAAAGACTACAGGACGAATTGGTGCTTCTTTCCGCCATTCCCAAGGCTTTTGTCCGATTTTCCGAGGTGTTCTCAGGGTATCAAGTGTAGTTGACCATGTTGGATCTGCACCAGTACGCTGGTCGAGAGCCGGAATTGTCCAACGGGCAGTTACAGGATTGTTAGCAACCTCATTCACATCTACAGGGGCAAGTGTTGGGACTCCCAAAATTTCTAAAGAAGCAGAGATGGCATTACGGAAGTGATTGTCATCTAGTCCCAACCAATCCCGCGAGTCTTTCAACATTTCTTGTAAATTCTCTACTTGTTTAGTCAAATCCTGTTGGCGGAGTCTGGCTTGCTCCAGTTCCTCATTTATTACCTGTGTATTTACTGTTTCCTTGTTACTGAGTTGCTCTGCTTTATTAATCGAATCGGCAAGATTATTTACTTCTTGGTGGCGAATCCCATTAGCCAGTAAGCGCGACACATTTCTTTCAACCACTGGTGCAAGGCTGCCAAGTTCTTGTTGAATGGTGGCTGTTTTCCGCACCAGTACATCTAATACTTTGTCTTCTGTGCGTTGCGGTAAAACAAAGTAGTAACAATGGACAACAGGCGATCGCTGTAAATTGCGGTCAATTCGTCCGTTACGCTGTTCCATCCTTGATGGGTTCCACGGCACATCAAAGTGGAATAAGTCAGCACAGTTATTTTGCAGATTCACTCCCTCCCGTGCTGCATCTGTAGCAATCAGGATTCGGAGGGGATGACGTGCCGGATCAGCGTTAAATGCACTTTTAATCGCTTCGCGGCGTTCTTCTCCAATACCCCCGTGAAATACATCTATGCGTTCATGTTCGCGGTTAGAGTTAGCGATTGCTGTTTGTAATTGCTGCTGTAGATAACGTTTAGTATCTGTATATTCTGTAAAGATAATTACTCGTCGTTCTAACCAAGCAGCATTCGGCTGACCCAGATCGGGACAAAGATTTTGGCGAATCCACTCCACCAGTTGTTGAATCCGTGGATCTGGTTGGTAGCGAGAGGCATTAGCTACATCTGCCATCTCATCTAAAATTGCTAGTTCACGCGCTGTTTGTCCCGCAGCCTGCATACTAGCTGCTGCCATTTGAGCATCTTCTTCTGCAATTACTTCCTCTTCGGAAAATTCAGCCCGTTCGTCATCTGCACCAGGGGATTCAAACAGCAAAGGTAGACTGACTTGATATGTAGAGGGGCGGTGAGCCGCTTGCTTTTCCATGCCCGTCCGATGCACCTTTAAAGTCCGAGCAAATGCCTCAATGGAAGACAAAAGACGCTTTTGCAGGGAAGTAATTACCAGCATCGCTGTAGTCTGGGTAGACTTCGCTGCATCTTTGAGCTTTTCCTCACGCAGATTGCGATATTGTTGCAGCAGTCGGGATAATTTTAATTCGGGCGCGTCTTCTGGGAGATTATCAATAACTATAGGAAGAACGTAGCGTTGGGGAAACTCTTCTCCGATCTCTCGTAAATCTTGTTTTAAGCGCCGCACCATTACAGTGTCCAGCAACTTGCGATTACGAACGGGTACTCCTCGGCAGAAACGCTGAGGATCAAGAATTTCTAGTAAGGCAGCGAAGCTGTTGGAATGTCCATTGTGGGGAGTGGCAGATAAAAACAGCTTGTGTTCAAAACGTGGCGCTAAGTCTCGAACAGTTTTGGTAAGTTGGGAATCAACCGCATACTTTGCACCACTTGCAGGTGCAGCATTATGAGCTTCATCAAGGATGAGCATAGAAGCTGCTGCAAAATCACCCAGCCAGTCTCGTAATGGTGCGGTGTATGTTTCATCTCGTAGCAAAGCGTGGGAAATAATGAACCGAGTGTGCGTCATCCAAGGGTTAATTCCATAACCCCGTTCTTGACGACGCGCAGCAATAAACTCACGATCCAGAATCATAAATGTGAGTCCAAAGCGACTCTCCATTTCCTCTTGCCACTGTCGCACTACCGAAGGGGGGCAGGAGATCACGACTCGCCTAACTTTCTGCCGCATCAACATCTCACGCAGTATCAGCCCTGCTTCAATTGTCTTGCCCAGCCCTACATCGTCAGCAATGAACAAACCAACTCTCGGCATCAGTAAAGCTTTACGTAGCGGCTCTAATTGATAAGCTTTGACTTCTATACCTGCTCGGTAAGGCGCTTGGAAAAGCTTGGCATCTGTGGAGGTTACGCAATTCCACCGTAATGTGTGCAGGTAGGCAGAAAACAGACGCGGATTATCAAAACCTCGGTTAGCAATGGAATCCCAAGATGTTGCCCCAACGATTTTGGCATCTATTTCCCGTTCCCATAGGACTTCTAGCGATTCTCCTAACGCATCATCTTCTAAACAAGAAAGGCTAACTTTAGTGTCTTGCTCCTTAGTGGGTTTCGACACAACTTCTTCTACAAGATATTGCCGCGATCGCACGCGCACAATCTGTCCAGTTACAATGTCAGTCATTTGTGTCTTCCTCTTTGTAACTGGACTGGTATTATCCCTCCTCTAATCATGAAAACTCACTCCCCTAAACCCTTATGTCTAATGACTGGTTGGACTAGAGTGCTAAGAAAGCAACTATGTTCTTTATAAGTAGCAGGTATAAAATAGTATAGTCTTCTACTCGGTTCTTAGCACCTGCTACATCTTATGAAGTATTTTTCTATACGGCTATATTATTTAGTTAATTATCAAGGAAATTTTAAAGCTTTTATTTCATAAGCAATTTACAGACTATTTTTCTCAGAGGTCTTACGTAGATTAGTTTTCAAGCGTAGGGTAAAAATAAAGTTTCTTAGTAAGAATACTTAGCTTTTCTCAAGTAAGCTATAAGCTTCCTTTGATTAGCGATCGCTTTATGGTTTCTGATGAAAATTTCTGTACTAATTTTGTACAATTGCTCCCAAAGTGCCACTGACGGCACGTAAATAATCATCTGGCGATAGCAGAAGCAACATACCTCGCATTCCACCTGAAACAGTGATCTGCTCAAATAGAGTTGCAGTTTCATCAAGGTAAACAGGATAGCCTTTTTTACTCGCTAAAGCTGTCACACCGCCACGGATGTATCCTGTTAGTGGCTGAACTTCCTTCAGGGCAACTGTCTCAACTTTGCGGTTTCCTGAAATCCGCGCCAAGGCTTTTAAATCTAACTGAGCATTTCCTGGCACAACTGCAAAACAGATACCTGTTGTGTCACCTCTGACTACTAGCGTTTTAAAAACTTGCTCTGCGGGAAGACCAACTTTGTGCGCCGTACTCTCAGCAGCGAGATCGTCAGGATCTACTTCATAGCTCAGGATTTGGTAGGGAATACCTAGTTTATCAAGTAGTCGAGCAGCATTGGTTTTCATTGCTCTTATTCCCAATCTTTAATTACCAGTCCACTAACGCGCTAAAGACTGCATCTACTGACATTCGGCAAGTAGATAATTGCAAGACTTTAGGTGTTGTAATTCAATCGTTTACCATGCCTAAAAGATTAAGATAAAACGGTTTTGGTAAGAGTCCATGAGATTGCTTCCTTCTTCGCAATCATGGGGTACTATTTTTGAATGCAGTTTATTATTAGACCCACTTTTTGAGTAAAAATAAATCTATGAATAGAACGTTATATTATCATCAGCAATCAAACTTTTCTCGGAAAATCCGAATATTGTTAATAGAGAAAAATTTAGATTGTGAATTCCTTGAAATTAATTTAGCCAATAAACCCCCTGAATTCCTTGAAATTTCTCCTATTGGTCAAGTCCCTGTGTTTGTAGATCAAGATGGCACGGTAATTTGGGACTCTACATTGATTGCGGAGTATCTAGACGAAACTTATCCACAGCCTAGCTTTTACCCAAGCGCTCCTCACATACGGCTTGAGTGCCGTAAATGGGAACAACTAGCAGATACTTTAGGCGACAATATTATAAGTTTATGGGTACTAAATTTTATGGGTGATCTAGCTCCTGCTTATTATCGAAAAAAATATGAAACATTAATTAATCGCCTTTTACCAATCTTTGATTCCCAACTGCGTTCAACTAAATATTTGTTAGAGGGTGAAACATGGACAGCAGCAGATGTGGCAGCATTATGTTCCCTCGGTTATTACAGCTTTCGCTTAAATGAAGACTGGCTTCTTCAGTATCCTTATTTGAGAGACTGGTTTAATAGATTACAGGAGCGTGAATCAGTCAAGTCAACTATTCCAAAAAAGATCCTTACTTAGAGGTTGCTGAAAAAGTAACAAGAAAGCAAGATTAGGATTGGTGTAAGATTTCAGGTGATGCAACCCAACGGCGTACTCACCATCCCACATCCTTACGGTACAACTAAAGTCATTTATTCACTGCGCTGACAATTGCCCAGCACCCGCCCTCTCAGTCCTCAGTTACTGGGTTGTCAAGAGCAAGAATTTGGCAGACTTCCCCGATTTGGTAGGTGTTTGGTACTACTTTCGTCCTTTCAATTATGCGCTGCACTACATCTTACTTATAAGACGCTGAACTTGGACAGATACATCAGGAAACTTTAGGGGTGAAATAGTACCTGTAGTTAATGTCAGTTCGGTTTTGTATTCCCCATTTTTTAGGTCACGAAATACTTTTAACTGCGGAGTCTTCAGGTTGACAACCCAGTATTCAACAATACCAGCCTCAGCATAAATGTCTTTTTTCTCACCTAAATCTTTGCTCAGGGTGGCTTTGGAAAATTCAATAACCCAAAAGATATCTTCTGGGTAAGGATGGTGTTCTAAGTAGACCTCACCTAAAGGTTTGACAATGGCAACATCGGGAGCAGGTTCGGAATCGTTGGGTAAGGTAATCGGTTTGGCATCGCGGATTTTTACCCGTTCACCGAGCAGTGTGCGAAGATAATCAGCTGCTTCTGTGTTGTAGTAGGCGTGAGGTTCTCGTTCTGGGGGCATAACAATCAGGTCGCCGCGCAATAGTTCAATGGACTGGTCGTCAAAGATACCTGCCTCTATTGCTTGGTGATAACGTTTAATTGTCCATTTATAGGTAGTTACAGTCATAACCATTATTTAGCTCAAAGCCAAATCTATCATCAATTCCATATTCGTTCTCAATCAAACCTAACACCTTCTCTTCTACCTCCGTCAAATACGGTCGTTTAAACTGCTCCAAGTACTTCAACACAGGACTTGGGGCATTTTCCAAATTTTCGCGGTTCTGCAATCTACTGATACGTAAGCGTAGCCCACCGCAGGCATCGCTCTTAGAGAAATGCCAGTTATCTACACCTTCTGAAATCCTATTTGGTTTTGTTCATTTCTAGCCAGTTGTAGAGTGGGAACTGAACTCTGTTGAGCGCTGTATAAATCATGTAGAGGGGTTTTACAGCACTCAACTAAACAACTGGCATAGCTGGATGTCAAGAAGCGGGAAGTTTTATCTTTTCCCTCGTACAACTTCTTCACTTTCCCGTTGTGTTGCTAACTCCATTGAAACTGCAATCCAAAGACATTGAATGCCAATTTGCCAAAATTGTTTAGGGTGTTATCTCTCTGCCATATTCAGACTCCAGAAGCGTCAATAATTTCTCTTCCACAGCAGTAAGATAAGGCCGATTTACCTTCCCCAATAAGTGCAACAGACTTTTGACTGTCTCCTCAAGCGAATCAGAATACACTTGACTGATGCGATCGCTAATCTCCCGCACCTGCTGACACTCGGCAGGCAGGTAATCGCAAGACTTCAGATGTTGCAACCCAACAGCGTACTCGCCATCCCACATTCTCACGGTGCAACTAAACTCGTTTACTGCGCTGACAATTCCCCAGCATCCAGCCTTACCCCTGAGTTCCGGGTTGTCCTTTACGAGAATTTGGCACACTTCCCCCAACTGGTAGGTATTGGGTACTTGGGTACGCTCCATGATGCGCTGCACAACATCTTTCACAATTCTACCAGTCGGCACTTTCCCGCCAGCAAGTTCTACTGCTCTTAGCCACACTTCTTGCTGTTCCTGGGGTTCCAGTTTGGTCATGGGCCGAACTTGTCCCTCTGCTGTCGGCAAAATGTCCACAATTTGTGGACATTTTTGCAAGTTGTCCACAACAACTGCCGCATCAACTAGCTGGTAAGAACGGGAACGATTGTAGCCAAACCTGTCTAAACAGTATTCATCAAAGGTTTTGTGCGTGGAGCGATATAATCTGCGATCGCGTAATTCCGTCAGCGCCTTCCCTGCCTCAAAAAACGCTCTTTCCACTTTCCTTTCCAAGTGCAGGCGATCGCTTTGTTCCTGCTCAGTTAATTCTGGAACTTCAACAGCACTAACCGTAATTGTTGCTGTAGCTGGGTTTTCTTCAAGGTCTTGGTTATCTGGTGGCGTGTTGTCACTGGATGAAGCAGAGGTGGCTTTGTTGCGCTTAGAAGGTGGTTTAGCCATTATTCCACCCCTTTAGTTCAACAATATTTTTTCAAAGTCAATTGCAACGTAGATTTTAAGCATAGTTAGAAACTGCCATTGTGCAGAGCGCAGTACCCAGGACAATCGCTTCTCAAATGATGTAGAGGGAAGAGCCAGAGGATTGATGATCCCAATATCAAGCTTTTTCCTCTGTTTCTGCAATCTTTTGATATCCAAACAAATCATTAGGAGTACATTGCAAGCTATCACAAAGTTTCGCCACCCTTTCAAACCATTCAACACCGCTGCGATTATTTTCCCAATTCCGAATGGTTGTTTCCGTAACTCCCACTAAATCAGCTAACTGCCGTTGTGTTAAACCAACTTTTTGTCGCAGACTAGCGATTCCCTTGGATGGTTCATTTTCATTGAGCGGAGGATTCAGGGCGTTAATTAATGCTCTTTCAACTTTAAAAAGCAAATCTTCTTGTACTTCAACGTAAGAAATTCTGATTCCTGACTCTTCAATCAAGCTAGATAGCTTGTAATGAGATTTCCATCTTTTTCTAAGGTTTTCTGACTTGCCAACATACAAAACCTTGCCTTGGCTGTTCACGACCAAGTACACACACGGGGTTTCTGGTAATTTGGCTAGGTCTTCGATTGCCATACATGGCAGGCTTAAAACATGAAAGTTCTCTAGGGTTAGCATAAAACCTTTTACGTTTAATGATTCTAAAATAGTAAAACTATTTATGATAAACGTCAAAAGTATGTTGACAACGTAAAACTATTTACGGTAAATTGATAATAGAGAAAGCGCTACCGACGACCAATCTGAAGCGCTTCTCTATGTCCATTAAGACTTTATCAATTATGACTCACGCCATTTACACTTATCAACAGCTGCAACTGAAATCGATTGCCCGTCTCAAGCAAATCTACAGCGAAATCGCCTGCACAGTTGAAGTAAGCGACAAACGCTGTAAGGATGCCTGGATTTCCGCCATTGTTAACTATCAGTCAAGCAAGGTTCAGAAACTCGCCCCTGCTGCCCCCGACAACCAAGCCCTCGCCCAAGCCGAACTCGACAACTACATCGCCAACCAAGCCCAAGCCGTAGCCCCTGAAGAACTGACAACAAGAGAAATATCCTTCTACGATCACGAAATTTACTGCGGCGACGAACTGATAGCCAGCATTACCCATGATGATGACCTAACCCAACCTTGGGTAGTAGTGGTAGAAGGTGTAGAAAAATTCCGCGCTAATACATGGGCTAGATGCTATCGCTTCATTACTTGGCATCACCAGGACACTAGACTCAACGAACCCGCCCAAACAGAAACCCCATGCACCTCCGAAAACCTAATCATGGCGCATATCTTCAACGAGTGCCAGAATTACGGGTTTGAAATTCTCGATGATGGCATTTACAACAACGGCGTGAAACTGGGGCAAGTCGGATGCACTGATGGTAACTGGTGGGTAAAGAGGCGTTATTCAGTCCAGCAGCAGTATTCTAACTCGGTGCTTGATGCTGTGCGTAGGCTTTGCCCGTCGCAGACATCGCTGTCGATGGTGGATGTGTCTACTGATGGTAAATCGATTTTTGAGGAATATTTTTTAGATCAGCCGTTAGAACAGCTAACTGGCGATAAATTGCAACGGCTGCTGGAGAGAACGGAGTTAATCACAGCGTAAGTCTTGGGCTTCGCCTGGGAAAAGGTTAAAGGGAAAGGGGGAAAGGTAAATTTCTTCATTCCCTTCCCCTTTGCCCTTTCCCCCTTTCCCTAATTATTTATTCACCAATCCCCAATTAAATCTATGAAACCTACAATATCAATCCCTCAACACTGGGGCTACCCTCGCTTTGGTTTGGAGCAGCGCACAGAACAAGGCACGATTCTAGGACTTTACTACTATCCCTCTGGTACAGAGTTGGCTGAACAATTTGATGATGGTTGGCGCTATGTGCTGATGCCTAAGAAGAATTCTGATGAAATATCGTACTTGCAAGAGAATCAAATCCAACCGTTATCTCCACAGGAATTGTTCACGCAAATTACCGCAGAAATTGAATTCTATCAGCGTCAAATCTCCATCCTGCAACAACAGTTAGCCGTAGTAACTGGAGGTAGTACCAATGGCTAATTCTACAAACAGTTTTGACCGTAGAGCTAATCATTTGCTGCGTGTGCTTCAGTTTTGCGGCGGTTGTGTTCCTCTGCACTCTCTCCAATGCCAATTCTCAGATTCAGTCATTCAAACTCTGCTGGATAAAGAACTGGTGCAAGTACAGAACACTGGACGCGGTTTTTTGTTGGAGATTGCCGAGGATTTTTAGCTCTTAATCGAAGAGGAACCAATTATGAAACTTTACGCTAAGACGATTCCACACACATTACCAGATTGGGCAACCACCGTTACAAAGAGTGCAGATTTGTTTGAGGTTGAAATTAACGATGAACACCAGAATTTTCAATCTTTACTTGAAGAGTTAGAAACCGAGATTGAACCAGGGACTTTCGGTGTAAAGGCAGAGGATTTATGTTCCAGGCTTGGCGTTGAAATGTCTAAACCCAACCTACAGCAATTAGTTGAACAAGCCCAAAACCTGATATCTGAAATTGCTACGCACCCAGACTATAAACAACTGCTGGAGTTGGGATATAGCCCTGATTTAAATATTGCTGATGCTCAAACTGTACTGACTTATTTGCAATGGGAGTTAGAGCGCAATCGAGAAACTTCTACCTAAGACAAAAGCGTTCACCTAAAGGAATGCCATTACTTTAGGTGAACGCACGGAAGTTTTTCTCCCGCTACAGAATTCCCATTATTGCACACAGGAAAAACTGGGGCAATGTAAATCACAAATCAAGATTCAGAATAATTTTACTTCTGAATCCTCAATTAATCAGATAGGAATTAGCCATGAAAGTCATCGTTACAGTAGTCGAAAAAATCACCAGTGAAGCGCACATAGATATCCCTGGTGGACTGAATAAATCCGCAATTAAGCAGTACATAGTAGACCGCTACAACACTGGGAAAATGCAGACTGAGATGAACATTTTTCAAGTTGACTTTGAATCTATTAGCGCTCGGATTGTACAAGGACAGGCAGACACCAATTCTATCTCTTCAGAGAAGGAGGCAATCAGATGAATATCAAATGGACTGATGAAGAACTAGCAATTATTGAGGCAAAAGCTGAAGTCTATACAGTCAAACAAATAGCTTCAATCCTAAAAAGGCGAGGATATCAACGCACACCTGTTGCAATTTACCTGAAGTTAAACAACTTAGGTTATTCAGCCCGTCCCACTCTTGATAATTATAGCTGCCAGGAAATCGCTCAAGTTCTTCAATTGAATTTCTCAACTGTTACAAGGTGGGTAAAAAGAGGATGGCTCAAAGCTACAACACGCTCTGCCAGACATTACCAAATTCGGAGATGGCATCTTAAGCAGTTTTTTGATAACCCACCACAATCAATCAAAAAACGCATTGCTGCTCTCGATGTTGAAGCCATTAATTATTTATTAGGGAGACGAGTATGATTGACCACATTAACGCACTTCAAACAAGCTGGTATCTTTCTCCACCCTGGCGTGGAACAATTCCACCTGTTGCAGTTAATTTACTAGAGAGAGTTTTTCTCCGTACAACAAGAACCTTCGGTTACTGCTGCGGTATGCAATGGAAACACGAATGTTGGATTTATTCAATTGATTGCCGTAATGAAATACTCCACGCTACACACAACCAAATCATCGCCACTGGAGAATTAGAAGCCATCAAGGTGCATAAACCTGCTTTTGTTCTGGGTGAAAGAGTGATTCTATGTTCTCACGATAAAGGAACAAAACAACGGCTGATTTTGGGAATTGCGCTGGTGCATAATTCTTGGTTTTACCTTATTGAATTGATGTCACCAACGTTAATTAAGACACCAACTATATCGAATCGTTTCTCATTAGTTGGTGAAAAAAGTTTGGTGCGTGTGAATGTTTAAAGTCTTGAAATTTACTTAGCAGTCGAACAAGATGAGTTTACCTTTAAATCAAAATGTTTTAGTCGAGTCTCCATCATTAAGAACTTCTGCACTTTCTAATTTAGATGATGAGAGCGTCCAAGAAGTTCTCAGCAAAGCAAAGGCAATAGTGTTCGCTGTATGGAACGGGGAGGGATGGGCCACAGTTGAGCAGTTAGCCCAGTATTTTCAATCTTCTATACCAGCTATTAAGTATATCTACGAAAGAAACAGTAAGGAGTTTCAGGCTAAGGAAACCAAAAAACTAACTGGTAAAGACTTGTCTGATGCTCGCTCCAAGTTGGAGCTAGCATCCCGAACAGCCCAAGCCAGAGTCTTTTCACCTTCTGGAACACTCCGCATCGCAATGTTGCTCACTGAATCGGAAGTAGCTGCTCAAGTGCGAACAATCATCTTAGAGCTAGTTGCAGCAGTGCCTAACATTACACCCAAAGTTGATCCTACCCCTGCCCCTACCTTGCCACCGGTTGAACAGCGCCTACAAACTTTGGTCGAAGCGATGAAGACTTTAGCAGAACTTACAGGTGGCAGACTCAACCCGTACATGGAGCAGCATTTTCAATACTTCGCCGCTAATCTCTTAGCCCAACACAATCAACAAGCCCTTTCTGGTAGCAAAGAAAAATGGATGGGCGTTGTGAACTTTGCAGAGAGCGAACTGGGAAAGAAAGTCCCATTAAGCGGTTCGCATTATCGCGGTCATCTCGGTACTTGGGTTCGCACATTTTACCCACAACTGGGAGAGCGTCAGGAAATGCGACTGGTCAATGGCACTCAGCAACCAGTTTACGTTTACGCCTGCCATGACCCAATGGTTGCATCTGGATTGACGAAGGCAATCGAAGAGTTTTTCGCTCACCCAAATCCGACTGCTGCACTAAGAACTGCGGGTGCTTTTGCTACCAAGAAGCCACGGGTGTTGGTCAAAAAATAAAAGCGAACGCACTCCTTAGTATAGGGCGGTCGCTTGGTTGCAATTGCATTTGTGATCAGTGCTGGGTTCATCGTATCAGTTTTCGCTTCATCACTCGAACTCGGAAACAAGCTTTTAGATTTTCATCAAAAATAAGGACAAACTCTCATGCAACAACTCAATCTATTTACTGAATCAACCCCAGTTTTACCTATCACCTACTACCCCGATTTCTTAAATCTTGAACAAGCCAATGAACTCTACCAACACTGTTTAAAACTGGAGTGGCAACAGAATCAAATCAGAATCATGGGTAAAACAATACCTGTCCCCCGCCTGGAGTGCATTTACGGGGACTACGGCTGCGATTACCTTTATTCCAACAGCGTATTTTTGAAACCCCTGACTTGGACAGAAAAACTCGCTTACTTACGCGATCGCATAACTGCATTAACTGGTTACAAATTCCGCATTGTCATTGGAAATCAGTACCGCAGTGGACAGGATTCGATTGGCTGGCACTCCGACAATGAGCAATCAATGGGTATAAATCCAGCTATCGCATCAGTGAGTCTGGGATCATGTCGCAAATTCCAAATCAAACCGAGAAATGGCAAAGCAACGGATTTCTGGCTTGAACACGGCAGTTTGCTTGTGATGCACCCAGGCTGTCAGTCTACACATCTGCATCAGGTTCCTAAGACCAACAAAGTGGTTAGCACCCGAATCAATCTCACCTTCCGACC